>JBDSEJ010000164.1:0-5526 GCA_039920105.1 Candidatus Nitrotoga sp.
ATTTTCCTGATGTGGGCCTAGATAAGCGAAGGGATTATGCAGTCGCCCCTGCAACAATAATTCAGCACGCGGATCAAGTTTGATGCGAAGATTCTTTTTCATGGTGAGGTGATTATAACCACAATTATGACCCGGCTATAATTACAATCTGATACAGTTCACAACAAGTTTCTAAATCGACGACTACGAGGGAAATCATGCCGCCACCAGAAAAATTACGTTTTGTAAGTTCGATAACTAAAAGTACTTACGCTATGATACTGGCGGGTGGGCGTGGCACCCGACTGCATCAACTGACAGATTGGCGAGCAAAACCTGCGGTGCCATTTGGCGGCAAGTTTCGCATTATCGATTTTGTACTGTCAAATTGCGTAAATTCTGGCATCAGACGGATAGGTGTAGCGACGCAATACAAATCACACAGCTTGATTCAGCATATTCAACGCGGCTGGAGTTTTCTGAATGGCCAGTTCGGCGAATTCATTGACGTGCTGCCGGCTCAGCAGAGACTAGAAGAAATGTGGTATCGGGGCACAGCCGATGCGGTATTCCAAAACATTGATATCATGCGTGGAGCTAATTCAGATTACGTGCTGATATTAGCGGGGGATCACGTCTACAAGATGGACTACGGTAAGCTCCTTGCCTACCATGTAGAAAAGCAGGCCGACATGACTGTTGCCTGTATCGAGGTTCCTGTCAAAGATGCTAGCGGATTTGGTGTAATGGGTGTGAATTCGGAATCACGCGTATTGAGTTTTAATGAGAAGCCTGAGCATCCCGCTACGATTCCGGGCAAACCTGATATGGCGCTAGCCAGCATGGGTGTATATGTATTTAGCACCCGTTTTCTTTACGAACAATTGGCGCGGGACGCAGATGATAAAAATTCCAGCCATGATTTTGGCAAGGACATCATCCCTCATTTGGTATCCCAAAACTACAAAGTATTTGCACAGAGCTTTGATGAGAGCTGTGTAAATCTGAATGGTGAATTACCTTATTGGCGAGATGTAGGAACGATAGATGCCTACTGGGAAGCCAACATGGAACTTTCCAAGGTTATACCAGCCCTTAATATGTATGACAAGGAATGGCCAATCTGGACATATCAGGAACAATTGCCACCGGCCAAATTCGTATTCGATGACAGTACTCGTCGTGGCATGGCTGTAGATTCTTTAGTTTCGGGAGGCTGTATCATTAGCGGGGCTTCTGTACGCAATTCACTGTTATTCTCTAACGTGCATATACGCAGTTACAGTAATGTCGAAGATTCGGTAATTCTGCCCAACGTAAAGGTCGCACGCAATGTAACACTCAAGCGCGTTGTGGTGGACAAAAATTGTATTATCCCGGAGGGTTTGACCGTCGGAATCAACCGTGAGGAAGACGCAAGACGTTTTTTTGTAAGTGAAAACGGCATTACACTTATCACCCCCGATATGCTGGGTCAAGAATTGCACCGCGTGCTTTAAACTTGAGGCTGCTAACATTTAATTAATTGGAATTTTCATGTCCAAGCCCGTCGATTTAGCTTTTCTTTGGCACATGCACCAGCCTGATTATCGTGATCATGCCAGTGGCGACTTCTTATTGCCTTGGGTTTATCTGCATGCGATCAAGGATTACACCGACATGGCTTTTCATCTGGAACAACATCCGCAGGTGAAGATGACTGTGAATTTCGTGCCGGTTTTGCTGGATCAACTGGAAGATTACGAACAGCAGTTCACCACCGGCCAGATACGCGACCCGCTCTTGCGATTGCTGGCGCGCGAGAATATCAATGATCTGAACGCAGAGGAACGCGATCTGGTATTGACTAGTTGTTTCCGCAGTAACCATCATAGTATGGTCGCGCCGTATCAAGCCTACAAGCGCCTGTCCGATTTGTACAAAATGCTCGAACCAGGCGGCAGTACAGAGCTTGCCTATTTGTCTGGACAATATTTTGCCGATTTGCTGACTTGGTATCATTTGGTGTGGTGTGGCGAAAGTGTGCGACGCGAACACGACTTGGTCATTAACCTAATGAGCAAACACGAAGGATTTAATCATGCCGATCGTATGAGGTTATACGACCTGATCGGACAAGTCATAGCCGGCATCATTCCGCGTTACCGTAAATTGGCTGAAAGCGGTCAAATTGAACTTTCCACGACTCCTCATTACCATCCGCTTGCGCCGTTATTGTTAGATATCAATAGTGCGCGTGAAAGCAAACCGGATATCAGCCTGCCGCAATCGAAATGTTATCCCGGCGGAAAATCACGCGTGAAGGCGCATCTTCTTTCCGCCCAAAAAAGTCACCAAACACGTTTTGGCGTACCTCCAAATGGTATTTGGCCAGCTGAAGGAGCGGTTTCAACCGCGTTGCTGGAAGTGTTTGCCGTGCAAAAGTGCCGCTGGACGGCGAGTGGCGAGGGCGTACTGGCTAACAGCTTGCGCACAGCGGAGCATTACTTGCCTGAGCGTGCACAATATCTCTACCGTCCCTATAATTTGCAAGGCGCAGCAAGTGGTGTACGCTGTTTTTTTCGAGATGACCGTCTATCCGATTTGATCGGTTTTGAATATTCGCGTTGGCATGGCAAGGATGCCGCACTGCATTTTGTTTCCCAGCTTGAAGCGATTGCACAACAGTCACCTGAGGGCGAAGCGCCCATAGTGAGTGTTATCCTTGATGGTGAAAACGCTTGGGAATATTATCCTTATAATGGCTATCATTTCTTTACCGATTTATATTCTGCGTTACAAACACATTCGACCATCAGAACCACGACTTTTAGCGGTTATCTGGATCGGCTTGAAGATGCTGAAGGAAACAAACAGCTTGCCAAGGAAGGGGAGCTATCGAGTCTCGTTGCCGGTAGTTGGGTATATGCTGATTTCTCTACCTGGATTGGTTCGCCTGACAAGAACCGCGCTTGGGACTTGTTGTGTATGGCAAAGCAAAATTTTGACCTGGTGGTGACAAGTGACCGCTTGAACGACGCAGAGCGCTTGGCTGCCGAAAAACAATTGGCATCATGCGAAAGTTCAGACTGGTTCTGGTGGTTTGGTGATTACAATCCTGCCCATGCAGTGGAAAGTTTTGATCGCCTCTATCGCAGCAATCTAATGCAGTTATATCGTTACTTGAAATTACCTGTCCCAGCCATCTTAAACTCTTCAATCAGCCAAGGTGGTGGTTTACCTGAGTCAGGTGGTACGATGCGTCGTGGTTCTTGATGGGGCGCTTGCAATTACTTGGCGACCAATGTTAGCTCAATGTATATCAATCATAATTAAATTTTTTTTGGGTGTGAATTTTTGTGTATGAAAGTGACCAAAGATGAACACAAAAAAATACTGATGATCGCTATAAAAACCCATTCTATCGCTCTCTTCTATATATCCAGGCATACCTAAACTTTACATAAACTCTATCCTGTAGCAGGATATTCCTGCCCCAACTTTAGTAGATATTGTGGGAAACTTGGAAAAACTAATAGTCATCGTTTACGCAGACTTCAGCATGACCATTTTTTGAGATATCCCGATGTCATTTAAAATAAATACAAAGTCCGATAAATGAAAATCCACGAAACAGCTTCCTTACTTTTTGGTGTCCATGCTCATCAGCCGGTGGGCAATTTCCCGGAAGTGGTGGACGACGCGCATCAACGTTGTTATAAGCCATTTTTGCATATCTTGCATCGCTACCCTGAATTTCGTTTTGCCGTACATTTCAGCGGTTGGTTGCTCGATTACCTGTTTAATAAGTATCCTCAAGACATGGTTTTACTCACTGAAATGGTTCAGCGTGGCCAGGTCGAGATGTTCGGTGGAGGAGATACCGAGCCAGTTTTGGCGGTCATTCCCAATCGCGATCGTATCGGGCAGATTGTCAGGCTTTCAGACAAGCTGGAAGCCAGAATGGGTACCAGGGCACAAGGTGCATGGTTAACCGAACGCGTGTGGGAGGCAACGGTAGTACCTGCTTTATCTGACTCCCAAATTAAGTACGTCACAGTAGATGATTACCATTTCTTGTGTAGCGGCAAACGCATGGAAGAATTGAATGGCTATTTTACAACCGAAGAAGATGGCCGGAAACTCGACCTTTTCCCGATTTCCGAGGCGCTACGCTACCGCATGCCGTTTTCTCCGGCACGTGAAGTAGTGGATTATCTGGAAAGTTTGGTTCGCAGCGACATTCAAGCAGCTGCCGTGTATTTTGACGACATAGAAAAATTTGGCATCTGGCCGGAAACTTACCAGTGGGTTTATGAAAAAAATTGGTTGGAAGATTTTATTCGCGGGGTGCTGGCCTCATCGAAAATCACTACACAGACCTATCGTGACTATCACGCAAACGAAAAAACGCGTGGAATTGTATATCTGCCTACCACCTCTTACATCGAAATGAACGAGTGGACTTTGCCGGTGGCTGCTGCACATATTTATGCTGATTTGGTTCATACGGAAAAAGCAAGCGGTCATTATGAAGAGCGCAAGGCTTTTTTGCGCGGCGGCATCTGGAAGAACTTTTTTACCCGATATCCAGAATCGAATTGGATGCACAAGCGCATGTTGGGTTTATCTGAGCGTTTGAACGCCCTGCCAGAAGATAAGCGCACACTGGAGATGTTAAATGAGCTCTATATTGCGCAAGCCAACGACGCATATTGGCATGGCTTGTTTGGTGGCTTGTATCTGCCACATCTGCGCCGGGCAGTATACGGCGCCATCGTCAGGCTGGAATCTTTACTGGATCAGGTACTACAACGAGCAGTCTGCATTTGCAATGATGCCGACAGTGACGGCTACGATGAAATTTTTTTGCATAACGTAATGCTGCAGGCTATCGTGAAACTTGACGGCAGCGCCAGCATTTACGAACTTGATGCTTACCAATTACACCACAACTTCGGTGATACCCTGAGTCGCCAGATGGAGCATTATTTCCGCAAAATTGAATCCAGCCACGCCACGCCGCTGCATGAAAATCTTGGTATCGTTTCAGCGCATGATCGCATAGCTTTCAAGCATGAAATCACTGCGAAAAACTTGATTGCAGATAACCACGCACAGACCTTATTCCGAGACTCCTTGCTGCTGGATAATAAAGTAGTTGAGCTTGTATATGAACTGATCGAAACTAACACTGAAGCCATATTATTCCGCACCGAATTTGGTGGCAAAATTATTCAAAAACGCATTAGCCTGAACGATAATTCTCTATGCGTTAGCTACACCTTTGATAGCGCATTACAAGGAAGCTTCCTCACTAGTGTGGCATTAGCGATGCCGAGTTGTGATGGTTTTACCGGTCGATATATTCAGGATGAAAAAATTCTTGGCGGTTTTGGCAGTGTGCTCGAATTGACTGATATGAATGGCTTGGTGCTGGAAGACAGTATATTAGGCGGAAATTTAGTGCTGAATAACAATTACCCGATCCAGTTACTTGGTACGCCATATTTCACAGTTTCTCAATCCGAAGCTGGGTTTGAAAAAATTATGCAGGCCGTAATGCTA
>JBDSEJ010000165.1:0-8813 GCA_039920105.1 Candidatus Nitrotoga sp.
GCGCTGACAATATTATTAAGTGGATCAGTAAGAGCCTCCAGTATTTCATTACTGGAAATGGTAAAGCTACGCGGCACGCCTTCTGCCAGATTACGTCCCATCACCTCCATCTCACGCACTTCGCTGCCTGGAAATGCCGAACCGATTTCTTTCTTGATTTGTTCTGCGGTAGTTTCACCAATCAACATACCATAGTTGCGGCGGATGTAATTAATAATAGCTTCATCAAACTTGTCGCCACCGACGCGTATTGAACCGGAATACACCGTGCCACCAAGCGAAAGCACACCCACTTCAGTGGTACCACCGCCAATATCTACCACCATCGAACCGTTAGGCTCCTCCACTGGCATGTCAGCACCTATTGCTGCTGCCATTGGCTCTTCAATCAATTCCACTCGGCGCGCTCCCGCACCATAAGCGGATTCCCGGATAGCGCGCCGCTCCACTTGAGTAGAGCCACAAGGCACGCAGATAACAATGCGGGGGCTAGGGCTAAAAATGCCAGACTTATGCACTCTCTTGATAAACTGTTTGAGCATTTGTTCGGTGACGGTAAAATCAGCAATTACGCCGTCCCTCATCGGACGTATAACAGTAATGTTGCCGGGCGTGCGCCCAAGCATCTGCTTGGCAGCCAAGCCAACCTGCTGAATCACCTTCTTGTCGTTTGGGTTATTCCCATGGCGAATTGCCACCACCGAAGGTTCATCTAGCACAATACCTTTGCCGCGTGCCCAGATAAGGGTGTTAGCAGTTCCCAAATCTATCGCCAAATCATTACCAAAATAGCTGTCAAAAAATCCAAACATGATGAATCCCGGAATAGAAAAAATGTGCCAGATACCGTAAAAAATTGGTCTGGCAAGACTATTGATGATAACCTATTAAGATACCTTTAATAAAGATAAAGAATTCAGTCTATGTCGCTTAGTATTAATGATGTCTTCAAGGTCGCGCAGCTGGCTCGACTAGAAATGACCGAGCAGGCAGCGCAAACAGCGCACGTCCAGCTTTTGAATATCTTTGGCTTGATCGCTGAAATGCAGGCAGTCGATACTAGCGGGATTGAACCAATGTCACACGCTCAAGATATAACCCAACGTTTGCGCGAAGATGTCATTACTGAACACAATCAACGCGAAATATTTCAAGCTGCAGCCCCGCACATTAAAAAGGGTTTGTACTTAGTACCACAAGTCATCGAATAACTATCCAGTTTCAAGACCATGTTTAAATCCAGCTTGCTTCAATTAGGCGCCGCATTGCGCAGCAAAAAAATTTCCAGCGTTGAGTTGACGCAACTCTATCTCGACCGCATTGCCGAACATAACTCAAAACTCAACGCCTACATCACAGTAAATGAGGAGATGAGCTTGATGCAGGCTCGCGCAGCCGATGTCCAATTGGCGCAATCAACAACTCACGCTCTCACTGGCATTCCCATTGCCCAGAAAGATATCTTCTGTGCAAAGGACTGGCGCACCACCTGCGGCTCAAAAATGCTTTCTAATTTTATTGCCCCCTACGATGCACATGTGATTGAGCAATTCAACCGCGTCGGCGCAATAAATCTGGGCAAGACAAACATGGACGAGTTCGCCATGGGTTCCAGCAATGAAACTTCTTACTTTGGTACTGTAAAAAACCCATGGAACCTCGACGCCGTGCCCGGCGGCAGCTCCGGCGGAAGTGCAGCAGCTGTGTCAGCATCCTTATGTGCAGCAGCCACCGGCACTGACACTGGCGGCTCTATCCGCCAACCAGCCGCACTGTGTGGTATCTCAGGCATGAAACCAACTTACGGCGTAGTTTCCCGTTATGGCATGATCGCCTTTGCATCCAGCTTGGATCAGGCTGGTCCAATGGCGCACAGCGCAGAAGATTTGGCGCTGCTGCTAAATGTAATGGCTGGCTTCGACGAACGTGATTCCACTAGCCTGCAACGTGAAACAGAAGATTACACACGAGATTTAAATAAGCCGCTAATTGGTCTGCGCATCGGTCTGCCCAAAGAATTCTTCGCCGAAGGTCTGAGCAACGATGTCGCACAAGCGATCGAGGCATCCATTTCAGAATATAAAAAACTAGGTGCCAGCGTGGTAGACATCAGCCTGCCCAGCTCGCGCTTGTCCATCCCGGTGTATTACGTTCTAGCTCCGGCAGAAGCATCCAGCAATCTGTCAAGATACGACGGTGTTCGTTACGGCTACCGCGCGCCGGAATACACTAATCTTGCAGACATGTATCAAAAATCCCGTGCACAAGGTTTCGGTGAAGAAGTGAAGCGGCGCATTATGATCGGCGCTTATGTGCTATCTCACGGTTACTACGACGCTTATTATTTGCAGGCTCAGAAAATTCGCCGCCTGATCGCTCAGGATTTTGTTGAAGCATTCAAGCAATGTGACGTCATTATGGGGCCAACCACTCCCACCACTGCCTTTAATCTGGGCGAGAAAAAAGATACACCGGTGCAGATGTATCTCTCCGACATTTATACCATCGCGGTAAATCTTGCGGGTCTGCCCGGTATGTCCATCCCGGCAGGTTTTGGCGGCAATGGACTACCCATTGGCTTGCAGATTATTGGCAATTATTTCGACGAGGCGCGCATGCTAAACGTGGCACATCAATATCAGCAGGTGACCGATTGGCACACCCGCACTCCGCAATATCTCAAGGTGTAAGGAACCGCACCATGCAATGGGAAATCGTTATCGGACTGGAAGTGCATGCACAACTCTCAACCAGCAGCAAGATTTTTTCTGGCGCTTCGAACGCATTTGGCGCTGAACCCAACACTCAAGCCAGCGCGGTAGACCTGGCGCTACCTGGTGTATTACCGGTGCTGAACCGTGGCGCAGTGGAACGCGCGATCAAGTTTGGCCTTGCGGTCGGTGCGCATATCACGCCACGCTCCGTGTTTTCACGTAAAAATTATTTCTATCCTGACCTGCCCAAAGGGTACCAGATCAGTCAGTTTGATTTACCCATAATTGGCCAAGGCTCATTGACAATTCAAGTCCCTACAACGGCCGCAGGGCAAACTTATAAAAAAATAGTGCGACTGACCCGTGCCCATCTTGAAGAAGATGCAGGGAAATCGTTGCATGAAGATTTTCAAGGCATGACAGGCATTGATCTTAACCGTGCTGGAACGCCTCTGCTGGAAATAGTCTCGGAACCGGACATGCGCTCTGCCACCGAGGCCGTGTCCTATGCAAAAATGCTGCACACCTTGGTGCGTTGGATCGGCATCTGCGATGGCAATATGCAGGAAGGGTCGTTCCGCTGCGATGCAAATGTCTCCGTTCGTCGCCCGGGAGCTGAATTAGGCACTCGCCGAGAGATTAAAAATCTTAACTCATTCCGCTTTTTACAGCAGGCAATTGAGTACGAAGCACAGTGGCAAATAGATACACTGGAAAACGGCGGGACTATCCATCAAGCTACGGTGTTGTTCGATTCCGACAAGGGTGAAACTCGCGCCATGCGCAGCAAAGAAGACGCGCACGATTACCGTTATTTCCCGGATCCTGATTTGTTGCCGCTAGCGATTGATAATGAGTGGATTGAGCAGGTGCGCGACACGCTCCCCGAGTTGCCGCTGTCCAAGCAGGCTCGCTATGTTGCCGATCTCGGCCTATCTTCCTACGACGCCGACACTTTGACCTCCTCACGAGAAATGGCGGATTTCTTTGAGGCAACATTAAACGAAGCCCCTAACGAAGCCAAGCTGTGCGCCAACTGGCTGATGGGTGATGTAAGTGCTTCACTTAATCGTGAAGATCGCGATATTACGCAATGCCCGATTACACCCCGGCAGCTAGGCGGTGTGCTTAAACGTATTGCAGATGGAACCATTTCCAATGCCGCCGCCAAGGAGGTTTTCAAGTTGCTCTGGAGTGAAGGCGGCAACCCCGATGCCATTATCGAAACAAAGGGGTTAAAACAGATGTCAGATGTCGGCGCAATGGAGGCAATGGTAGACGAGATTATTTCTGCCAATCCAACGCAAGTTGCCGAATATCGCAGCGGTAAGGAAAAAGTGTTTGGCTATTTTGTTGGCCTCGCCATGAAGGCCAGCAAAGGAAAAGCCAACCCCGCACAGATGAATGAGATTCTAAAGCGCAAACTGGCAGATTAGATACTACGCTCTTGCAACTGACTGAATTTTAATTAGCCCATTCCAAGAGACAGGGACAGTGGAAATTCAGCAAGAAAAAACAGCCTTACTGCGCGAATTATTTGGCTGGAAACAGTCTTGGAAATCACGCTCTCCTCTGGAACATCAAGCAAACCATCCGTGTCGAAACGACTCGAACGCAAGGACTGAATATTTGCCGCGAGCAATACATTCGGATGGGTACATGACGCAATGCACAGCTTTTCAGTTACTAACACGCTGCTATTCAGGAGTCCATCTTCCCTATTTGGTGCGACTTTGTACTTTATCGCTTGCACTTCTTTTTTGTTGCCTGCCCATACAAGCAGCGGAGCTTGCGCCGCCTCAGGTAATGCTGGCAAATGTCTTTCGAAGTAATATCCCGCTGGCAGAGTATTGGGTAAGTGAAAAATTTGATGGCATGCGCGGCTACTGGGATGGCGAAAAACTATTGACGCGGAATGGCGAGCATATCGAAGCCCCAGCATGGTTCATCACCGGCTGGCCAAACATTCCTCTCGACGGAGAATTATGGATTGGCTACGGCCAGTTTTCCCGCACGGTTTCCGCTGTCAGGAAAAAAATTCCCGACGAAGCTCAGTGGCGCATGCTGCATTTCATGATATTCGATCTGCCAGCGCATCCAGGTAGTTACTCCGAACGCAATGCGGCACTGCAGTCTGTCATTACGCAGATTGGACAGCCATGGGTACACCACGTTAAACAGTTTAAAGTGACCGATCAAGCCGCATTAAAAGTAATGCTTAAACAGGTGGTCAAACAAGGCGGAGAAGGGCTGATGCTACATCGGGGCGCTTCACTTTACCGGGCAATCCGCAGCGACGATCTATTAAAATTAAAACCCTATGAAGATGCCGAAGCCAAGGTAATAGCTTACCTGCCAGGCAAAGGTAAGTATGCAAACACACTGGGAGCATTGGAGGTGGAATCGGCTGACGGTTTGCGCTTTCGACTGGGTACTGGCCTATCTGACGCAGATCGGCTTCATCCGCCCCAGTTGGGAAGTTGGGTAACCTACCGCTATAACGGATTGAATGAAAAAACCGGTATCCCCCGGTTCGCCCGCTTCATACGAATACGCGAAGATATGACTCTTTCAGGACAAGTAGGGAGGCCTTGAATAACACTTATAAAGTTTCAATGAAAACTTTATTTAAGAGCGAGAAATTTAAAGCAGCTTACGCGGCTTGCGTGGGGCCCGCGAAAACAAAATATCATATACCCAGTTAGGTAGCAGCTTAAGTACGTGCCCCACGAGTCCCATCTGCCAAGGCACGACTGCAAATGAATTGCCTGAAGCAATTACTCGTGCAATGCGACGCGCCGCCTCGTCGGCTGACAAAATAAAAGGCATGGAATAAGGATTGATGGCCGTCATCGGTGTTTTGATATAGCCGGGACAGATGGTAACTACGCGCATTCCACTATCGTATAACTCTACACGTAAGCTTTCCATATAAGAAATAAGTGCCCCCTTGGACGCGGAATAGGCACCCGCACCCGGCAGCCCCCGAAATCCCGCCACACTTGCGATGCCAACCAATGCACCATGACCGGCCTCACGCATAGGCACAAGAAACGGTTGAAATGTTTTCATTACACCCAACATATTGACATCCATTATCTGTTGGAAAACATCAATATCCTCGGCATATTCAGTAAGTGTTCCGGCACTAATACCTGCATTAGCAATTACGATATCTGGCACACCCGTGTGCGCAATGAAACTCTGCGCAGCCGCTTGCACGGCAACCGAGTCACGTACATCAAGTGGGTAACAATAAACCTGTTTGGGGAACTGCTTGGAAAGGCTTTGTAAACAATCAGCGCGACGGGCAAACACCCCAACAATCGCGCCCTGTTCAAGGTAATTGTGCGCCAGCGCCAGACCCAAGCCGCTGGATGCGCCGCTGATAACGACGCATTGTGAGGCCACTAACGTTTGCCCAAGCGCTCCTTGCGTGCCTTGTCGATCAAAGCGTTCAACACTTTAATGCTTTCATCAGGCCCCAGACCGCTAATCAGATACTTTCCGTCCACCGTCAGCGACGGTGTTCCGCGGATGTTATTAATCTGCGCTAATTGTTTGCTGCGTGTTACTTTGCTTTGTATAGCGAAGGAATTGTAGACCTCGCTAAATTTTTTGCGATCTACTCCACGCTGGCCAACAAATTCTGTTATTTTGGCCTCATCGCTCAGATCAATATTGTTCACGTTCCATGCATTGAACAGGTCGTCGTGCAACCGCTTTTGCTGTCCCAGCAACTCCAACGTGTAATAAGTACGTGCCATCGGCTCCCAAGAGTTGTTAAAAATAGTCGGAACATAGATCAACTCAACATCCTTAGCCATTTTGTTTTCCCACGCAGTCAGCGCCGGATGCAGCTTGAAACAGTGTGAGCAGCCATAGAAGAAAAATTCTAACACCTCAATTTTATTGCCACTCGTCGGCTGCACCGTTCTAAGCACTTTGTAATCTTTGCCAAGTTCAGGTTCGGCAAAAGCTTGGCTGACACATAACAAAGCCAGGACCACAAAAATCTGCTTGATGAATTTCATATCTACCTCCATACAAAGTTAGGACTACGAACAAAAAAATATCATGTTGCGACGTTACATACTTTCTACTCTCTGTTTGTTATGCGTATTTTTATCAACCCGACATGTAAAATACTACACACATTTTCATAATATCGCCTAACAAATAAGCTCCATTATGGTTCCATGCAAATATTGAACGTTCTGGCTAAAAGTACAATTCAAACAATACAGCAGCTAATGAATAAACAATTATCTACCCCTCTAGCTTACGTTTTCTATCTACTTCGCAAGCATTGGAGTAGCTCTCACCCCATTTTGTTTCAAGGCTGCCGATGCAATATTCATTTCCTCTCTATCCTTATAAGGGCCAACATGCACGCGATGCCATACTCCTTTATCAGGAATGGTCGCGATTTGCACACTGGCTTCAATGCCGAGCATAGCCAACTTGGCTTTTAATCTATCCGCATCATCCGCATTGGAAAACGAACCCGCCTGTAAATAATAACTTTCCTTCGCCGCGACAGTGCCCGAAGGCTGAACCGGTGCGGACTTATTCACTGTCGTTGTCATATTGTCGCTGCTATTGTCGCTATTTTTGTCGCTGCTTTTTTGTATAAGTACCGTTGCATCTTGTTTGTCGGTTAACACTTTGTAAAATTCAAAGCGCGGTTTGCCTTCATCAACGCCTGATGCAGCAGAAGTTGGTGACTGAGCAGTTTTTGCTACAGATGCAGGAAACTGCTTCTCAGGGTCCGCAGCAAGCTTAGTCGTTTCATGCGGTACATTATTTACGAACGAGCTGGGAGTCTTTAAAATGTACCATGCCACCCCACCCGCAATAGCCAGCCCCACTACCATACCGACCAGAATTCCAGTCAGTAGCGAACTACTTTGGCGCGGTGCTGCGGATCGGGTGTTACTGTTTTTGTTCATATAACCAATCTGTAAAAATTTTTATTCATTCTCGTGAAGTTTGTCGCATAACCCAATAGAAACGATAAACCCCACATTTAATTGCCACCTCACGAACATTCAACTCTGCGGAAGAAAGCCAAGCTACATTGTTTCCGGTGCGGAAACACCCAACAGTAATAAGCCATTGCCCATTACCTGAGCCACCGCAGCAATCAACGCCAACCTTGCCTGCTTAATGCCTTCCTCCTCAACCAGGAAGCGTGAGGCATTATAATAGCTGTGAAAATCGGCGGCCAAATCTTTCAAGTAGAACGCGATCAGGTGTGGTGCCAAATCTTCAGCAGCGTTTTCGATCACCTGCGGATAATCAATAAGGCGTTGCAACAAAGCGCGCTCATAATCACTCTCCAGCGCGCTAACATCAGCTTGGCCAAGCGCCGCAGCATTGCCGCCCCACTGCCCCAACACACTACAAATACGTGCATGAGCATACTGAATATAATACACAGGGTTTTCATTGCTCTGCGATTTCGCCAGATCGATGTCGAACACCAGCTGAGAATCAGGATGACGCGCTGCGAGGAAGAAGCGCGTTGCATCGCAGCCCACTTCATCAATCAAATCACGCAGGGTGACGTAGCTGCCCGCGCGTTTGGATATTTTCACCTCTTCGCCATCGCGCAGCACCGTCACCATTTGGTGCAGCACATAATCCGGCCAACCTTGCGGAATGCCAACATCCAAAGCTTGCAGCCCCGCGCGTACGCGAGTGATGGTGCTGTGATGATCCGCACCCTGTTCATTAATGACGCGAGTAAAGCCACGTCGCCACTTGTCCAGATGATAGGCTATGTCCGGCACGAAATAGGTGTAAGTGCCGTCGCTCTTGCGCATCACGCGGTCTTTGTCGTCGCCGAAATCGGTGGTGCGCAGCCACAGCGCACCGTCTTGTTCGTAGGTGTGGCCGCTGGCGATAAGCGCCTTGACCACTTCCTCCACCTTGCCGTCGGTGTACAGCGCGGATTCCAGCGCGAACACATCGAACTCCACGCCGAACGCGCGCAAATCCAGATCCTGTTCGCGGCGCAAATAGGCCACCGAGAAATGACGGATGGCTTCGGCATCATCCGCATCGCCTTTACCACCCATTTGTATGTCATAGGCC
>JBDSEJ010000166.1:0-2658 GCA_039920105.1 Candidatus Nitrotoga sp.
CAACCCCAGCCACTTTGTCTCAATTTTATCAAACAGATCTAACGTGGCGGGGCGTGTAGTTGGATGCCAAGTTACCAGCAAGTAATCCTCGCATCCCAATGTGTAAGCGACATAGCGAGAACGCATCAATGATTCAGCACTGGGGGCAGGTGTGTTGCCCTCAATATAATACCCACAACATGCAGTGAAATTTATATTACTGCCGCAAGTGCAACGAGCTGGTATATCAATCAAACCGGCCACAGTGGCGGCTCATCCATCAGTGCAATCTGCTCGCGCAATTCCAGAATGCGATCTTGCCAATAGCGTTGAGTATTAAACCACGGGAAAGCTAGCTTGAAGGCTGGATCGTCCCATCGCTGGGCCAGCCAGGCGGAATAATGAATCAGGCGCAAGGTGCGCAGTGCTTCGATCAGATGCAATTAACATGAATCAAAATCGAAAAAGTCTTCATACCCCGCCAGCACGTCACTCAGCTGCCGCTGCATGTCATCACGCTCGCCAGATAACAGCATCCACAAATCCTGCACAGCAGGCCCCATGCGGCTATCGTCAAAATCAACGAAGTGTGGACCGTCATCCGTCCACAGCACATTACCCGCATGACAATCTCCATGCAAACGTAACGCACGTACATTGCTGCCGGCACGCTCAAAGCAATGACGCACACCAGCCAATGCCTGCGCTGCAACGCTGCGATAGGCAGCATCAAGATCAATCGGGATAAAATTATTTGCCAGTAAAAAATCAAGCGGTTCTAAACCGAAGCTTGCTATGTCCAGTGTAGGGCGATGCTGAAACGATTCAAGCGCACCAATGGCATGGATGCGACCAAGAAAGCGGCCCATCCATTCCAAAGTGTTTCGATCTTCAAATTCAGGAGCACGTCCACCGTGTTTGGGAAAAACCGCGAAGCGAAATCCTTCAAAGGTGTGCAGTGTTTTGCCACTCATCACCAAAGCCGCTACCACAGGAATTTCGCGTTCTACCAACTCCTGCACGAAAGCGTGTTCCTCGAGTATGGCTGCATTCGTCCAGCGTTCTGGTCGGTAAAATTTTGCTACCAGCGGTGAGCCTTCTTCCATACCTATCTGATAGACGCGGTTCTCATAGCTGTTAAGCGCCAGCAAGCGGCCATCACTGTGGCAGCTCAGACTGTCCAGCGCGTTCATGACGCAATCAGGGGTAAGTAAAGAGAAAGTTGGCGCTGTCACCGCTAAATCTTTTGCACAATCATTCATTTTTCCGTGGATGGACTGGTCTTAACCAGCCCCAAATCATTCCAGCCTGTGTGACCCACGCGGCGCAGTGTCTCAATATTCTTCTCGAATATTTTCTCTGCCTCAGGAAAAGCCGACACTGCCTGCACGACACTAGCTTCGCGTAATAGATGCAGCATTGGGTACGGCGACCGGTTGGTGTAGTTTTCGATATCGTCAGGCTGTGTCCCGGCAAATTGATACTGCGGGTGAAAACTGGCCACTTGCAACTCACCTTCCAAATCCATGTCTTCCAACGCCGCATCGGCTAAATCTAGAAAGTCATTGTATTCTATAAAATCAGTGAGCACATAGGGATGAACAAGCAAGGTTGTATCGATATTTACTGATGGCGTTTCGGCCAATACTTCCAGCTCACGCATGAGGTCTCTGAGCAAGTCCTCATGCGTGGCCGCATTACTCACCACATAACGTATCTGATCTTTCACGTGGACGGCCTTGGCAAACGGGCACAGATTGAGGCCAATGACAGCCCGCTCCAACCACAGTTGGGTCTCAGCTATGATTTTTTCGTCTGTTGTGACATTCATTTTGATACCCTTTTGATACCCTGGAATAATGAGTCATGGTCGCCAACGCTGCTGGCAATTTCGTAAAAAACAAATTAATCAGCTTTGCCGGAACCAGTCCAGTTAATTACCTGTTTCGCGCCTTGGCGAAGAAAGTATTAGCGACCATATCCACCGGAACGGTGCAATGCAGGTGTGCGGGCAACAGGCTTACCAGTAGCAGCACTGGCGCGACCCTGCCCGCTGCCAGCACGCGGCGCTGCCCGATTACGACCCTGACCCTGCCCTTGCTTACGCGCACCACCTTGACCGCGATTCTGGCCGTTTAAAATAGGCTCTGCCTTGATGCGAGGATCGGGCTCGAAGCCGGGCACCTGCACAACCGGAATTTCACGCTTGGTCAGTCGCTCAATGTCATGCAGCAGCTTATGCTCATCAATACATACCAGGGAACTTGCTTCGCCTTCGCTGCCCGCGCGTCCGGTGCGTCCAATGCGGTGGACATAATCTTCCGATACATTGGGCATTTCGAAGTTAACCACGTGCGGTAATTCAATGATGTCTATGCCACGTGCAGCAATGTCAGTCGCCACCAGCACCTGCAATTTGCCAGTTTTAAATTCCGCCAATGCGCGGGTGCGTGCCGCCTGGCTTTTATTGCCATGGATGGCCAGCGATGGAATATCGTCTTTGTTGAGTTGCTCAACTAACTTGTTGGCACCATGTTTGGTACGCGTAAAAACCAGCACCTGGTGCCAGTTATATTCCTTGATAAGATGGGTGAGTAGCTCTCGCTTTCTTTCACGATCCACCGGGTAAATTTTCTGCGTAATCAGTTCTGCAGTCGCGTTGCGGCGCGCCACTTCTAT
>JBDSEJ010000167.1:0-12133 GCA_039920105.1 Candidatus Nitrotoga sp.
TGCGACATACCATTCAACGGCAACTGCCTTAAAGATTATAGCTGGTCATGCTTCTTGGCGATTTAGTTTAGCTTGCGCTGTTGAGCGGGAGCTTGCTTGTTTGACTAGCAGGCAAGCATTATCTCGAAGTTCTTTGGATTTGCTTGTCTGGCATAGGTGAGCTGAGCGATAGCCAACTAGCTTTCTTTGCCGTTAAACCTAAAACGGTAGTGACAATGCTTTCTGACTGATGAAGTGACTTCAATGTATAATCCGCCCCCCCATCGCCAGCTTGATGGGTTTAGTTTTTGCCTTGAGTTTCTGAAATCAATTTGAAATGAAGTTAATCAAAAAACATTTTTTATTCGCATGTTAGAGCGATAAATGCTACGTTTATAATCCGTATGATACAAGTTTAAAGCCATGCAATACATTCGTAATTTTTCCATCATTGCCCACATTGATCACGGCAAGTCTACTTTGGCTGACCGTATTATTCAGTTGTGTGGAGGGCTTTCTGATCGCGAAATGGAAGCGCAGGTGCTCGACTCCATGGATTTGGAGCGTGAGCGAGGTATCACTATCAAAGCTCAGACAGCTGCGCTGCAATATAAGGCGCGTGATGGCCAGATATATAACCTCAATCTGATTGATACGCCGGGACACGTGGATTTTTCATATGAGGTATCTCGCTCATTGTCTGCCTGCGAAGGCGCGTTGCTTGTTGTTGATGCATCTCAGGGAGTGGAAGCCCAGACAGTAGCTAACTGCTACACTGCCCTTGATCTAGGAGTGGAAGTAGTACCGGTGTTGAACAAGATTGATTTGCCGTCTGCTAACCCGGAAAACGCTATTGCAGAAATTGAGGATGTAATCGGTATTGACGCGCATGATGCTGCACGATGCTCAGCCAAGACAGGTGAGGGCGTGCAGGACGTGCTTGAAACTTTAATCGCTAAAGTTCCGGCTCCTACAGGTGATCCGAATGGGCCGCTTTGCGCACTGATTATTGATGCATGGTTCGATAATTACGTCGGAGTAGTCATGCTGGTGCGAATTTTTAACGGCGCCTTAAAACCCAAGGATAAAATTTTGTTGATGGCGACTGGCGCGCAGCATTTGACTGAGCATATTGGTGTGTTTACGCCGAAGTCGCAACCGCGTGAAGTACTAGTTGCCGGTCAGGTAGGTTTTATCATTGCGGGCATCAAGGAGCTGAAGGCTGCCAAGGTTGGTGACACCATCACGCTGGCAAATAGGCCCACCGCTACAGCCTTGCCGGGTTTCAAGGAGGTGCAGCCTCAAGTATTTGCCGGATTATTTCCAGTAGAATCAAATCAGTATGAGGCGTTACGTGACTCGCTGGAAAAGCTCAAGTTGAATGATGCTTCATTGCAGTATGAGCCTGAAGTGTCGCAAGCATTGGGTTTTGGTTTCCGTTGTGGATTCCTGGGATTATTGCATATGGAAATTGTACAGGAACGATTAGAGCGCGAGTTCGACATGGATTTGATTACCACTGCACCTACCGTTATTTACGAGGTGGTACAGCGCGACGGGTCTGTGCTGGTAGTGGATAATCCATCCAAGATGCCGGATCCGTCCAAGATCGAGGTAATCCGTGAACCCATCGTGACAGTCAATTTGTACATGCCGCAGGAATACGTCGGTGCGGTGATTACATTATGTACGCAAAAGCGTGGTGTTCAGCTCGACATGAGTTATCACGGTAAGCAAGTGTTGCTGGTGTATGAGATACCTATGGCAGAAATCGTACTCGATTTTTTTGACAGGCTGAAATCGAATTCGCGCGGTTATGCTTCAATGGATTATGAGTTTAAGGAATATCGTCCGGCCGATGTAGTCAAGGTGGATATGCTGATAAATGGCGAAAGGGTAGATGCGCTGGCGATTATCCTACATCGCAGCAACAGTCAGTTCCGCGGTCGTGAAGTTGCGGCCAAGATGCGTGAGTTGATTCCGCGTCAGATGTTCGATGTGGCGATCCAGGCTGTTGTCGGCTCAAACATAATATCGCGAGAAAATGTCAAAGCTCTACGAAAAAATGTATTAGCCAAATGCTATGGCGGGGACATCTCACGCAAGCGTAAATTGTTGGAAAAACAGAAGGCTGGCAAGAAACGAATGAAGCAAGTAGGAAATGTGGAAATTCCGCAGGAAGCTTTCTTGGCCATCCTACAGGTAGGCGAAAAATAACGTTAAGACGGGGATCGAGATGGACTTTGCTTTAATTATGTTTGTATTGCTGCTTATCACCGGTTGTGTGTGGTTACTGGATCGCTTGGTGCTGCAATCGAAACGCATGGTGTCCGTAAAAGAACCTTGGTGGGTGGAATACTCCAAGAGTTTCTTCCCAGTTATCTTGGCAGTGTTCTTGTTGCGCTCATTTCTGGTTGAACCGTTCAAAATACCGTCTGGGTCGATGATTCCTACTTTGCAGGTAGGTGACTTTATCTTGGTTAACAAATTTACTTATGGCATTCGCTTGCCCATCATCGGCAAGAAGTTGGTAGAAATTAATTCCCCCAGCCGAGGTGATGTAATGGTATTCCACTATCCTGAAAATCCATCGCTAGATTATATAAAGCGGGTAGTCGGATTGCCTGGTGACAAAATTTCATATCGTAATAAAAAAGTGTTTGTGAACGACGTACTGCAAGAGCAGAAGCCGGACGGTGACTATAACTATGTGGAAACAGCGCTGAACTTTGTGCATACCGAGCGCTATAGAGAAAATTTGACAGGGCATGTCCATTCCATGCTGGTAAATCCAGAAGTGCCAAACTTACATCTCGGTTCGGTGGCAGAATTTCCACATCGGGAGAATTGTGCATACAGCGAAAATGAGGTGCGCTGTGAAGTTCCAGCCGGGCATTATTATATGCTTGGTGATAATCGCGATAACAGCCGAGATAGTCGTTACTGGGGCTTTGTGCCGGACAATATGATAGTTGGCAAGGCGTTCATGATCTGGATGAATTTTAGTGATTTGAAACGTATTGGCTTATCCATTGAGTGACGTGGTAATCGAAAGAAAAGCATGCTAAAAACAATAGTAAACAGGCAGCGTGGTGTGAGTCTGTCTGGTCTTTTGGGATGGTCAGTACTATTAATAATGGCGGCAATTGGTGGTATGAAGGTTATTCCAGCGTATGTACAGGATGCAGAAATTAAAAGCATTCTTTCCAATATCGTTAATGATCCGGAAATGCAAGGGGCTCAACCCAAGGAGATTCGCGAGTCGTTCAGTAAGCGCGCTATGATGAACAATATCAACGTCGTCACGGCGAATGATATTGAGATAGTCAAGGATGCACATAACCTATCACTGAATATTAGCTATCAAGTTAAAATTGCACTGATCGGCAACGCTAGCTTGTTACTTGAGTTTAATCCAAGCAGTATTAAAAAATAACCGATGAATCGTGATGTGCTGTGCAATCAGATTGGCCATGTTTTTACGCAGTCGCAATTATTACTGCGTGCATTGACGCATCGCAGTTATAGTGCGGCACACAATGAACGATTGGAATTCTTGGGTGATAGCATTCTCAATTGCGTCGTAGCCAAGCATCTATACGATATTCACCCCAGCCTACCAGAAGGAGATTTATCTCGTCTACGTTCCAATCTGGTAAATCAACAAACCTTGTTTATATTAGCTCAGCAACTACATTTGGGTGAATTATTATTGTTGGGCGAAGGAGAGCGGAAAAGTGCTGGTTTTCGTCGCCCTTCTATCCTTGCTGATACAATGGAAGCATTGTTCGGCGCAGTATTTCTGGATGCTGGTTTTGCAGCAGCAGAGCGAGTTATTCTCCAGTTGTATGTGCCCTTTATCGCGCAGGCGGACGCGCAGACCCTGGGTAAGGATTACAAAACCTTGTTGCAGGAATATCTGCAAAGTAAGCATCTGGCATTACCTAAATATACCGTAATTGCCACTCAAGGCGAGGCACACGCTCAGCTATTTCAAGTTGAATGCCAAATTGAACAATTGAAATTATCCACATCTGGTGATGGCACTAGCCGACGTACCGCAGAGCAGGTAGCCGCAGAAGCCGCTTACCGAAAAATTGAGAGCCAGTCTTGATTGCAGGTATTTACCACAGCGGCTTTGTCGCCATTGTCGGCCGCCCGAATGTGGGCAAATCCACTTTGCTTAATCGTCTGGTCGGCCAAAAAATAAGCATTACATCACGCAAGGCACAAACTACACGCCACCGAATTACTGGAATACTAACTGAAGAACATACGCAATTTGTATTTGTAGATACCCCAGGGTTTCAGACAAAGCATCTTAATACTCTGAATCGCGGTTTGAATCGTGTAGTAACGAGTAGCTTGCGTAACGTTAATGTGGTGCTGTTCGTTATTGAAGCTCGGAATTTTGACGAGCGGGATCGCCAAGTAATGAATTTGCTACCAAAAAATACGCCAGTGCTGCTTGTTATCAACAAGGTGGATAACATGGAGAATAAATCAGAGTTACTACCCTTTATTCAGGACATAGCCAAAGAGCGTGAATTTACTGCTATCGTGCCAGTGAGTGCAAAGCAGAACAAACAGCTCGATACCTTGTTGAATGCGATTCGACCCTATCTGCACGAAGGTGAGAAAATTTATCCTGAAGATGAAATCACCGATCGCAATGAACGCTTTCTTGCGGCCGAATTGGTGCGCGAAAAAATTTTTCGCTTTACAGGTGAAGAGCTACCATATTCAGTAAGTGTAATTATTGAACAATTCAAAACTGAAGGAAAATTGCGCCGCATTCATGCTGCGATTCTTGTGGATAAGGACGTGCACAAGGCGATGCTGATCGGCAAGAATGGTGAGAAACTAAAGGAAATTGCTACTCAAGCGCGGTTAGATATGGAGGTGCTATTTGATGGGAAAGTCTATCTCGAAATTTGGATTAAAGTGCGTAGTGGTTGGGCAGATAATGCGCAGGTGTTGAAAAGTTTGGGGTATGAATAATACTAAACTTAAGACCACCTTTTTCTGTATCAGCAACAAGTTTTCTGGTGTGGCTATCATTGCTACGCGGCAACCATTCCATATACGGATGGTCAACTTTCCTTTCCTTACTGCGCTCAATTGTAACAAGGGGAGGCTAGGAGGATTAGGTTGCAGTCGTACAAACATAGATTAGAAGACGAACCAGCATTTGTCCTGCACAGTTATCCATATCGTGAAACCAGCTTGGTGCTGGAAGTATTAAGCCGACAGCATGGTCGCGTGGCACTGGTGGCGCGCGGTGCACGGCGTCCGAGATCGGCTTTGCGCGGATTATTAATGGGTTTTCAGCCATTATTGTTAAGCTGGTTCGGCAAGCATGAATTGCGTACCTTGCACCGTGTCGAGTGGCAAGGTGGCCAGCCGCAGCTACAGGGAACGGCATTGCTGTGCGGTTTATATTTGAATGAATTGCTGCTCAACCTGACGGTGCGCGATGATCCGCATGAACAATTGTTTGATTACTATCAGCAAACCTTGCAACGGTTAGCAAATGAAGTGGACCATGCGGCCACCTTGCGTTGTTTTGAGAAACATTTGCTGCAAGAGTTGGGCTATGCACTGTTATTAGTGCAGGAAGCAGATAATGGTGAGCCGATTAATACTTTTGCGTCCTATCGTTATGTACTTGAACGTGGTGCGGTGCGTGCTGAATCAATTGATTCAGGTATGTCAGATGGATCAGACGGCTTGTTGATGTGGGGTAAAACCTTGCAAGATATGGCTATAGACGATTACCGCGATGCAGTTAGCGCACAACAGAGCAAACAATTAATGCGTATGTTACTAAATCATCACCTCGCGGGTAAGACCTTGTATACGCGCGAACTGATAAGAGACTTGCTAAAAATATGATCAAACTCGGGCTGAACATCGACCACGTTGCCACGTTGCGCCAAGTTCGGGGCACGCGTTATCCCAATGTGATTCAGGCGGCGTTAATCGGTGAAGCGGCTGGTGCCGATGTTATTACACTGCATTTACGTGAAGACCGCCGCCACATCCAGGATCGAGACGTGGAAATTCTTCGCGATATGCTGCAAACTCGTATGAACCTTGAGAGCGCCATTACTGACGAAATGCTGGCAATTGCATTACGTATTAAGCCGCACGATGTCTGTTTCGTGCCGGAACGACGCGAGGAATTGACCACCGAAGGAGTGTTGGATGTGGTGGGGCATTTTGAGAGCGTGAAACGTGCTTGTGATTGCTGTGCGGAGGCGGGGATACGTGTATCTTTGTTTGTGGATGCAGATGAAAAACAAATGGACGCGGCGCGTTCGGCAGGCGCACCGGTAGTAGAGATACATACTGGAAAATATGCTGATGCGGCCAGCGTGTCGCATCAGACACAAGAATTGGCGCGCATTCAGCGCGCAGTATTACATGCCCATGCACTAGGTTTGCAAGTGAATGCCGGACACGGCTTAAACTACCACAACGTACAACCAATCGTCGCCATCCAAAATATCTGCGAACTCAATATCGGTCATGCCATAATCGCTGAAGCGGTATTCATTGGTCTAGAGCAAGCAGTGAAAAAAATGAAAGCGCTGCTAATCGGCACACATCAATAAAGCATGGATACTCAGTCACCATGATATTTGGTATTGGCACTGACATCGTAGCTTATGCACGCATTGAGGCAGTATTTGCCAGCTATGGCGACCGCTTCGCACAGCGTATTTTGAGCAAGCAGGAATTAAAAGAGTATCGTGCTCATGCCTACCCTGTGCGCCTGTTAATGAAACGTTTTGCCGCCAAGGAAGCGCTAGCCAAGGCGATAGGTAGTGGCCTGCGTTATCCTGTGAGCTTGCAGAAAGTTAGCGTGACGCACGATGCATTTGGCAAACCCGCTTTTGAATTTGATGCGGAATTGGCTGAGTACCTAATGCAATTAGGGTTGGCTCACCACCATCTAAGTATCAGTGATGACCATGATGTTGCCGTGGCATTCGTGATTTTGGAAAAAAATGTGTAAATTGAAAACACAAGTGCTCCAAGAATTGCGCGTAGTAAATAATATAACTTACCACTTCGATAATTACACCAGGAAAAGCCCAGTCATCTAAAATGAATTCGGTTCATACCTACTGGATTTCTACTTCGTAGGAATGACAGCAGTTGCTAAAAATGTCTATCATGAGTTGTCGCAATGATCGTTAGGAGAAAATGAATGGGAATAGGCCCATGCATGCTGGATATCGCAGGACTTACCCTGACTGTGGAAGATGAAGTTCGTTTACGTCATGGATTGGTGGGTGGTGTCATTCTGTTTGCACGAAATTTCGAATCTCCCCGCCAGCTTGCCCAGCTGACAGCTAGTATTCATGCCCTTCGTACCCCACCGCTATTGATTGCTGTGGATCATGAAGGTGGGCGAGTACAACGATTTGCCAAAGGCTTTACGCGCATTCCGGCGATGCGTGAACTGGGCAATATTTGGGATGAACACCCTCGCCGTGCAAAACACCTGGCGCAGCAGGTAGGCTACGTGCTGGCTGCAGAATTGCGTGCTTGTGGCGTGGATTTCAGCTTTACCCCGGTGTTAGATATAGACTTCGGCATTAGCAAAGTGATTGGTGACCGTGCTTTTCATTCCGAGCCACAGGCCATAGCAGAGCTGGCACATAGCCTGTTACTAGGGCTTCGACAGGGTGGCATGTCCACCGTGGGCAAGCACTTTCCTGGACACGGCTACGTATACGCTGATTCACACCTAGAAATTCCGATAGATGAACGCAGTTATGTCGACATTGAGTTATGCGACCTGATACCATTTCGTCAGATGGTGAATTTCGGTCTAACTGCGGTCATGCCCGCACACGTGATTTACCCTAAAGTAGACAAATACCCAGCGGGTTTTTCAAAAATATGGTTGAAAGATATCCTGCGCGGTGAATTGGGCTTCAATGGATGCATCTTTAGCGACGACCTCAGCATGGAAGGTGCCACGGTAATGGGCGGCATCCTGCAGCGCGCAGAAGCGGCTTTGCAGGCCGGTTGTGATATGGTGCTGGTATGTAATCAACCGTCCTTGGCAGATGACTTGCTAGCTGGACTAAAGTGGCACATGCCGGCAACTAGTAAAGCGCGCCTAGCTCATATGCGTGGCCGAAACCATACAGATACGTTGGTGCAATTGCATGAGCAAGCTGGATTTGTGAAGGCAGTGCATGAAATTTCTATTATAGGCTCGGGAACAGCAGATCTACCGTTTGTTTAGTTGTATTATCCTCAGAAATAGGGGTAAAGTTAACTGCAAAACATAAATGTCAGATTGAGTGTTATGTTCAGAATTGTTATGGAACGGCCTAAAGGTGGGTTCAATACAATTTTTTAAAGTAATGAGGTATGAAATATAAATAAATTCTGTTTCCCCGGAAATATATACGAGAAGAATAACTATGACTCATTTGGATCTGGCCCAGTCGCTGCTAAATTGCGATACAGTTGAAGAATTGCATACCAAAACTACAACATTAAGCAAGCACATGGGATTTGAGCATTTTCTTTATGCTGTGCGGGTAAATGTATCGCTTACTCGGCCTTATCATTTTCTTTTTAGCGGCTATCCAAAGGAATGGCGTGAACATTACGAGCTATCTGGTTATGCCAAGATTGATCCTACCGTCCAACATTGTGCCAAGGCAGTTATTCCAGTAATTTGGGATCGTAAAATTTTTAACAGTAGGCCTACAGCCAGAATAAGGAATGAGGCAGGAGAATTTGGACTAGTTAATGGTGCGAGTTTTTCTGTTCATGGCAGACAAGGAGAAGCAGCAATGTTGAGTTTGGCCACTTCCCGTAATTCGCGGCAAGCCAAGCAAGATGTTATTACAATGTTGGGAACATCGCAGTTGTTGACATGTTACTTGCACGAGGCGATTCAGCGCATCGTGCTCAGCAAAGATTCTTTGCCTCTGAAAAAAATAAATCTGACCGATCGAGAAAAAGAATGCATTCTCTGGGCGGCAGAAGGAAAAACCGGTTGGGAAATAGCTAATATTCTTAAGCTTTCCGAGCGCACTGTGACTTTTCATTTGCAAAATGCAGCTAGCAAAATGGGAGTGTCTGGTCGTCAGCATGCGATTTCCCGTGCTCTGTCTATGGGACTTATAGCTCCCTAACTTTATATGACTGCGGATCTGTATGGTGAAGAATCACTGCCATACTCAAACTTGGCAGAATCTGCACAGTTTTAAATGTGCAACAGATTATTTTACATATGCGATGCCGTGAACGGCGAACTCCCTCCATTTTTATCCCAAAGCAATATTCAACGCATAACTCTAGAGCCTTATCCAGGCAAGGTTTATAGCCATTATTTGTTATTTTACCCTGTAAGATCTTACAGCTAGTTAGCCGTTGAGATACGTAGTCTCATTGCTCCTGTCATCAACCAACGACAGAGGGCAAAAAAATGAGTTCGATAATGCTTGCGCAACATGGAGACGGCTCTCTAAATCATCAAGCCGCGATGGGAATGTACCGGCTCAGACACGATGTATTTCATGATCGACTTGGTTGGGAAGTGACAAGCGACGATGGTATGGAACATGACGAATTCGACCGAGCTAATCCGGTTTATGTGCTGGTAAGAGGGGATGCAGATGATGATAGAAATGAGGTATTGGGCTGTTGGCGACTATTACCTACAACAGGCCCCAACATGCTAAAGGATACTTTTCCGCAGCTATTACATGGACAGCGTGCACCGCAACAGTCCGATGTGTGGGAATTAAGTCGATTTGCTGTAACTGCTCCAAAATATGAAAGTGCAAATTATGGTTTTAGCGCAATACCCATGCAGATGATGCAAGAATTATTTAAGTTCGCACAACTCAATGGTATTGTCCGTTACGTTACAGTAACCACTGTTGCGGTTGAAAGATTAATATCCAAAACAGGAGTTAATTTAAGTAGATTTGGGCCACCCATCAAAATAGGTCGGGTGTTGACTGTTGCTTGCTCCATTGAAATCGACGAGATAACAGAATTCGCCTTGTTCGGTACCTTGCCAGAGCATGCACATAGGTTGGCCGCATGAATATTCTGTTACTCGGAGAAGCATCAGGTACCCGTCGTATGTTGAATCAGATGCTGGAAAAATCCAGACATCGGTTAATTCAGCAAGCATGGGAGGATATGCCTGAGCCAGATTTGGATCAATACGACATGGTTTTGATAGATGGAAATGTTTGCGATTGCTCCCAGCAAGCTCGCTTGTTGGAGTGGGTGCGTGAGGCCAGACGCCTCTTTCCCGACTTGCCGGTCGCAGCATTGAATTATGTGGGTACTACTACTTCAGAAAAGAACGCAGAGCGCAATATGGCCAACCACTCCTGTGGCGTTTCTGATTCTGGCGACGGGGTCTGGCAAATGCGTTGCCGTTTAAAGGAACTTGCCTTGAGCGAAACCGCCGCTTTATTGCGCGATGCATGCGAGCGTCAGCCTCAAGAGCCAGTTGTTTTTGAATACTCGGGGCAAAATTGATATGCGGAAAACATTTTTAGTACAAAGAGATATTCGTTCGTATAATAAAATTCCAGATCTCGATGTACCTTTTACCCTACATTTGTTGCCAAGCCTGGTTAACCAAGATAATGAGTGATATTAATGCAGGACTTATCTAGCTTCCACCAACAAAATGATCCAGATGCCACTAATAAAAAGAAAATTCATCCATTTTCGGGACAAGAGAGCAATAGCTTATATCAGAAAGAGAGGCAACTCAGGCTTTTCGCGCATATATTCGATAGCGTAAATGAAGGCATAATCGTCACGGATGCCGACAAATACATGTTGTTTATTAATCCGGCCTTTTCTATTATCACTGGTTACAGTGCCAATGATTTGATAGGTAAAAACCTGGACCTATTACACCTTGGCTTGTTGGATGACGCGTTCAATCATGATATATGGCGCAGCATTAAAGATACCGGACGTTGGCAGGGTGAGATGATTGGCCGACGAAAAAATGATGAAAAGTACGCCGAGTCTTTAAGTATAAGCACGATGAAGAACGAGCTCGATGAAGTCAGCTACTATGTTGGTGTTTTTTCCGATATCAGTGACCGTAAGGCGGCAGAAGAACGCGTTGCATATGTTGTGCTCCATGATTTTCTCACCAATCTTCCCAATGGTCTACTATTGCAGGATCGTTTAGTTCAGGCTGTTTCCCATGCTGACCGCGAAAATCACAAAGTGGCAGTTATGTGTCTTGATCTGGATCATTTTAAAGCTATAAATGGCATGCTGGGCCACTTTGTCGGCGATAAACTATTGCAAGAGGTTGCCAAACGAATTAGCAGTGTGGGTCGTGCTAGCGATACGGTGAGCAGGCGTGGCGGGGATGAGTTCGTTATCATACTTCCGGATTTGGAAACTGTGGATGATGCAGCCGTTATTGCGGCCAAGCTGTTGGATGCAATCTCTGGCCTGTGCATAATAGATGGCAATGAAATCAAAATAACCACTAGCATCGGCATTAGCATATTTCCCGAAGATGGATGCGATGGGCATTACTTGATTAAGTATGCTGATGCTGCAATGTATCACGCTAAAAAAAATGGTCGTAATAATTACCAGTTTTTTACTAATGAAATGAACCAGCTTGCGCTTGAGCGCATGTCGATTGAACGGAAACTGCGTCATGCATTAGAACGTCAGGAATTTTGTTTACATTACCAGCCTCAGATAGACTTGCGTAGCGGTCGCATCATTGGTGTAGAAGCATTGCTACGCTGGAATAATCCCGAAACTGGAATAATTGCGCCAGGGTATTTCATTCCCATCGCGGAAGAGACCGGTTTAATTATTCCAATCGGCGAATGGGTATTGCGTGAGGCTTGCCGACAAAACAGCGAATGGCGCATGCTAGGTTTACCGGAGCTTACCGTGGCGGTTAACCTATCGGCCATACAGTTTCGCCAAAATAATTTTGGCGAAATGATTAAGACAATTTTGTCTGAGAACGGTCTCGAGCCGTCTGGTCTTGAACTGGAAATTACCGAAGGCGCTGTCATGCACAACGCCGAAGCGTCGATTGCACTGTTATTGGAACTAAAGGCAATGGGACTGCAACTCGCAGTGGACGATTTTGGCACGGGCT
>JBDSEJ010000168.1:0-3966 GCA_039920105.1 Candidatus Nitrotoga sp.
TGAAGTCGAACTTGCTAATGCGGGTGTAGGTGGGTTGGAAGATATATGTGCTGAGGTGGTGCCAATCTGGTCCAGACAAGTCGAAACTACCCGTAATCAAACTGAAACAGCCATCACCGAATTGGTAAATCGTTTTGTAGGTATTAACGCAAAACTGGAGGCGTCAGTCCGTGCTTCGCAAAGTGCCGCCGGTGACTTAGCAGGCAATTCAGAGGGTGGGGCATTGGCGGTAATGACGCAAAGTGAGTCTTCACTGACCAGCGTAATTGATTCTATTAGGGATGCGCAGCATAGCCGCAACGATATGCTGCAACAAGTTAGAAGCCTCAATGACTACACTGGCGAACTGAGAGCCATGGCCGTAAAGGTAGCAGAGATTGCCGCTCAAACAAACTTGCTTGCTTTAAATGCCGCGATCGAAGCGGCACGTGCCGGTGAAGCTGGTCGTGGGTTTGCTGTGGTGGCAGACGAGGTACGTAAACTATCTAGCCTTTCTAGTGAAACAGGTAAAAAAATGTCGGGCACGGTAGATATTATCAGCAACGCCATCGCCAGCGTATTCAAGATCGCTGAAAGCTCTTCCGAACATGACTCCAAGTCAGTTGCAAACTCTGAATCTATTATTCAACAGGTTCTGCAAAGCTTTACTATCGTTACTACGAATTTGTCAGACTCTGCTGAGTTGTTGCAACAGGAAAGTGCAGGTATTCGCGATGAGTTATCAGACGTTCTGATTTCACTGCAATTCCAAGATCGTGTCAGCCAGATATTGGTTCACGTGCGCAACAACATGGAAAAGCTACATCAGCACTTGCAGCAATACAAGCGGGATAAGGCGGCGTCTATCCCGGTTAAGAACATCAATATCAAAACGTGGTTGGCGGAGATGGAGGCGCTCTATGCCACCCAAGAGCAAGTGCACACTCATCACGGTGTCCAATCCAGCGCGGCCACAAAACAAGAAATCACATTTTTTTAGGAGGGAGTATGGGTAAGGCAATACTGATTGTTGATGATTCCGCAAGTGTGAGACAGGTAGTCAGCATCGCATTAAAAGGTGCAGGCTATGACGTGATCGAAGGATGTGACGGTAAGGATGCGCTGACAAAGCTTAATGGGCAAAAAATTCATCTCATTATAAGTGATGTGAATATGCCCAACATGGATGGGATTACCTTCGTCAAAGAAGTCAAAAAGCTGCCAAATTACAAATTTACGCCGATCATCATGCTTACCACCGAGTCTCAGGAAGGAAAAAAACAGGAAGGCCAAGCTGCTGGCGCAAAGGCTTGGGTGGTTAAACCATTTCAGCCGGCGCAAATGCTAACCGCTGTAGCTAAATTGATATTGCCTTAGAACTTGGCAATCTGGACTAAATAAGGAAATACCATGCCTATTAGCTCAAAAAATAACAATGGTCAGTCGCTACTGCAAATTGAGGGCGACATGACTATCTACACTGCCGCCGAAATAAAGGGTGAATTGATGACCCATATGATTCAACCGTGCGAACGAGAAATTGATTTGTCAGAGGTCAGTGAAATGGATAGCGCTGGCCTGCAACTACTTATTTTGGCTAAGCGCGAAGCCGAAAGGCAGGGTACGAGCCTGCGTATAACCGGACACAGTCGTGCAGTGCTGGATGTACTGGATATGTGCAACTTGGCACCTTATTTTGGTGATCCGGTGGTGCTTTCTTGTAATAAGGAAAAGGGACAATAAAATGAGTTTAAATCTCGATCAAGCACTGCAAACATACATCGCTGAAGCTCGCGAGCTACTGCAAGAGATGGAGGATTCGCTGTTGCGGCTTGAAGTGGATCCTAGTGATGCCGATACTATCGGCGCTATATTTCGAGCAGCGCACACTATCAAGTGATCAGCTGGTTTGTTTGGATTAGATCCCATCGTCAGCTTCACTCATATTGTTGAAGATGTGCTGGACCGGGTACGTGATGGAGACGTTGTTATTGAGGCCAATCTGATCGCGGTATTGCTTGAAAGCGGCGATCATATGCTGCATCTGGTTAACGTAGTTGCCGCACAAGGCGAGCAATTGGATACTGAAGCGATTGCCCGAGAAAGTGGTTTGCGTATTCGGCTGCAGGCTTATCAAGATAACCCCGAGGTGAGCCACTCTGTTCAATTGCAGACAGAATCTCCATTGGAATCCAGTGGTGGTGGCTTGGTCGAGACGGACAATTGGCATATTTCATTGCGATTCGGCGAGTACGTAATGAGAGACGGGATGGATCCACTTTCTTTTATCCGTTATTTATCTACTCTTGGAGAAATTATCTCCATCACTACCATGTTCGATGCTCTGCCCCTTGCAGATGAAATGGACGCGGAATCGTGCTACCTCGGATTTGAAATTGACTTTAAGTCGGATGCGGATAAGGCAACAATCGCTGGAGTGTTCGAATTTGCGCGGGAAGGCAGCCTTATTCATATTCTGCCGCCGCACAGCAAGCTGACGGAATATGTCCAATTAATTCGCATGTTACCGGAAAGTGAAACGCGCTTGGGCGAAATACTGGTGTCTACAGGGGCACTTACCCAACAGGAGCTGGAAGCCGGGTTAAGCGAACAGCAGACTAGTGTCCGTCCGGACGGTTCAACAACGCCTTTGGGCGAAATTTTGGTAGATCAACGTTCAGTAGAACATGAGGTCGTGCAAGCTGCCTTGGATAAGCAAACTCAATCCAAGGATAGTAAAAACATGGAAAACCGTTACATCCGCGTCCATGCCGACAAACTGGACGAACTAATTACTATGGTGGGCGAATTAGTCATAGCGGGAGCGGGTGTAAGTTTGCTTGCCCAACGTGTTAGCGATAACGCACTACAGGAAGCCACCTCTGTGATGTCGGGGCTAGTGGAAGAAATTCGCGATGGCGCGTTGCGTTTGCGTATGGTTCCTATTGGTGAAACGTTCAACCGTTTTCAGCGCGTGGTACGTGATGTTGGCCGTGAGCTTGGCAAGGATATTGAACTGGTAATTACCGGTGCAGAAACCGAGCTGGACAAGACTGTTGTGGAAAAGATTGGAGATCCACTTATGCATCTGGTGCGTAACGCTATGGATCATGGTATCGAATCTGCTTCAATTCGACAGGCAAAGGGCAAGTCAGCCAAAGGTACGCTGCGGCTTAATGCTTTTCATGATTCGGGAAGCATTGTGATTGAAATCGTCGACGATGGAGGTGGCCTTAATCGTGACCGAATTTTACAAAAGGCCAGGGAACGCGGCTTGATTGCCGCTAACGTAACGCCGCCTGATCATGAAATCTACAACATGATTTTTGAGGCAGGTTTCTCTACCGCAGAAGCGATAACCAATCTTTCGGGTCGAGGCGTAGGGATGGATGTGGTTAAACGAAACATCACTGCACTGCGCGGTACCGTAAATTTGGACAGCGCGATAGGCCAAGGCACTACAGTCAGTATTCGTTTGCCGCTTACCCTTGCGATTATCGATGGCTTTTTGGTTGGTGTTGGTAAATCCAGCTATATAGTTCCGCTGGACATGGTGCAGGAATGCATAGAGCTGACCGAAAAAGACCGGCTGTCGGCACAGGAGCGCAGTTATCTAAACCTGCGCGGCGAGGTGTTACCTTTTGTAATGCTGCGCGATCATTTCGAAGTCGGGGGTGAAGGAGCTCGCCGCGAGAATGTAGTCGTGGTTAATTGTGCAGGTCAAAAAGCGGGGCTGGTGGTAGATGAGTTAATGGGAGAATTCCAAACTGTAATCAAACCATTAGGTAAGATATTCAGTACCTTGCGCGGCATCAGTGGCTCCACCATACTCGGTAGCGGAGAAGTGGCACTGATTTTGGATGTGCCTTCGTTGGTTCAGCAAGCGGTTAATCGAGAAACGCATCAGGTATCACATCTACAAACAACCCATTAAGTATCGGGACTCTGATTTTAATTTTAATAGCAATAATAAGGGAGATTAATTAT
>JBDSEJ010000169.1:0-1973 GCA_039920105.1 Candidatus Nitrotoga sp.
GGGTCGACGAAAAACCCAGCGATCAATAAAGACGGCAAAGGAGAAAAGCCATTTGACCCAAAGAAGTGCCGCCCAATAGCGCTGTTGAGAAGTGCGCATCTTGGCAATAATGAACCCTGAAACTGTAATGAAGATTTCAATGAGTTCCTTGAATAATTTCTTTATTATTTCCCGCATTTGTAATGGAACTTGTTTTTAGGTTAACGATAATGCTTGATCATGAAGGCCGGTGCTTAACCATAAGCCTAGAGTCATAAAATTTAAGGGGCAAGACACGAGTTATTCATAGCGCTTCCCATCATAATTCCCCTTGTCATTATTCGTGCGCTGAAAATATTTTGCGGCCTGCCGCGTGGTTTGGCCTCCCGTTTTTGCCCAGTCATGGCTTCGATTTTTGTTTAAAAGCGTGAGTTCATCAGTCGCTCGCCTACCCTACAAGACCCGGCGCAGGAGCCAATGCATTTACCACTCCCAATGGCAATGGCGACAATTGTCCACATGCAATCGCCGCAATCAATTCACCGGAAAGCCCGGCAGTTATCAGACCGCGAGTTCCATGACCCAAACTGGTATATAACCCCGGCAATAATTCGCCCACTAACGGCATGGCCCCGGGAACGGAAGCTCTCACTGATGCACGACCATTCAGTTGCTCAACATCTAATGAACCAATATTCGTCGATTTGGCTAGTGCCGGGGATATTTCCGCCAGCCTGGACAAATTCTCAGCATGATCGGATGCCCGCAAGTCCACTGCCTCATCGTTAAAACCATGCGTCGCTCCCAGAATGTGCAGCTCTCCGGCTGACGGAGCAAGATAACCATTGGCCGATACTATCGTCCGCAGATTTTCGCTATGCGGTGAAGCAGGCAGCAAAGTGATCTGCCCGCGCACCGGCGTCAACGGAAGGTGTGACAACGGCGCAAACGATTTCACCTGATAACCGGTACAAACCACTACTACCTGAGCCTCATCAGACCATGTCTGTTGGTGCTCGTCTTTTCCCTCAACCCGCCAGCCGGACTCTACCGCTGTTAAGGATTCCGCGCGATAGCCGGTACGCTGCACGATGGCTGGGCTCGCTGCCAATGCTGAACACATCTGTGGCGGAACCAGCCAGCCACCGGCAGGAAACCACAGGCCACCATGTGCCAACTCAATCCCTGCCAGCCGGGATGCTTCAGCTGCATCCACGCGACGTAAAACGTGCAAGGGCCAATCAAGTGCCGCCAGCCGGTCAATACGTTTTGCTTCATGCTCAGAAAATGTCAGTTGCAGCTCTCCACATTCCGCTCGGACGACTCCATCTATGGGTAACTTTTCATCCAGCAAGGCCAGCGTATGCCCATAGGCGGCCAGCACAAAGCGTTGCAACGGGTTCATGCCTGCACTTAACCGGACATGCAATACTCCGCGAGGGTTGCCCGATGCCGCTGCAGCCAATGCCGGCGCGCTTTCAATCAGGGTGACGGAGACTCCGCGCATCGCCAGTGCTGAAGCAGCGGCGCAACCGGCCACGCCCCCGCCAATTACGATGGCTTTTGTTATAACAGCCCGCGCCGGCGGCGAACCGGGAAGATTACCCTGCAACATCTCGCGTTTGCGCCCAAAGCCTGGAGATTTGCTGACCTGAAATCCTGCTTGTTCCAAACCGCGCCGCACCCAACCGGCACAAGTATAGGTAGCAAATGAGGCACCAGGCTGAGAAGATCGCACGATGTTCTCGAACACAGGCTGTGTCCACATTTCGGGATTACATGCCGGAGAAAAACCATCCAGAAACCATGCATTAATGCCACCGCAGATTTCAGTTAACGCATTTTCCACATCACCTATCACCAGCGTAAGGCGTATCTTTCCACCGGCAAAACACCACCGATTCCAGCCGGGTACGCGGCGGCACCAACGGGCAAGAAGTTCATCTGCATGCTGGTGCAATACTGGCCAAAGTGCCAAAACACCGGCCAGCTCT
>JBDSEJ010000170.1:0-1886 GCA_039920105.1 Candidatus Nitrotoga sp.
CCTTCGGCAAGATTAGACAGAGCTGGATTTTCGTGATGTAAAGCAGCTATCTGGAATACTTGTGGCAAACCCCAGTCTGCTAACATTTCTTTACTGAGTTGATTATGATCAAGCCCGAATTCAGTTCGTTCGAGATCAATTAATGGGGTATTTGTGTCTACTGTTCGAACTTTTTCAAGAATGAGGGAATACTCTTGAGGATATGCCGTCGCTAGACCTAAAGTACCAATTTGACCCAGCAAGCCGAGAATAAACATTTCTTCAGCCGCACCCATTCTTCGACCTTCTACAAAATTTTTTGCAGCAATTGCCATCAACAGTGATTGCGACCAAAAATTTTGATAGTTAAATTTTCGGCAGGCCCCTTCGTGGCTACCCTCCACTAACGACAAACTCAACACTATATTGCGTACAATACTCAAACCTAAAGACATGACCGCATCTGTTATGGATACTATAGGTCTTGTCTGGTAGGACATGAGCACATTAGCCATCTTGATTAGACGACCTGACAATGCTGGGTCAGACTTTATCGCATGGGCAATTTCCTGGGTTGTTGCATCTTCCTTCAAGGTGAGCTGAATTATTTTCAGAGCCAAACCTTTAGGGGAAGGTAAATGATCTTTCGCCTTTAACTCATCAAACCTAGCATTTATCATAGCTTAAGTTACCATCAATCTGGTCAAGTACAATTTTCGACGCCATAGTTGATCTATGCACTATAACTACGACGATGCCGAATGAATTCACGCAATGCTGGTAGAAATGAAATAAAAACTACGATGACAACCATCAGGGTCAGATTATCTTTCACCACTGGGATATTGCCTAGAAAATAGCCTCCCACAACGAAAAGACTAATCCACGCAATACTTCCCAACGCGCTAAACAACATAAAACTGCGATAGCGCATCAAACCAATACCGGCTACAAATGGCGCAAAGGTCCGTACAATGGGCAAAAAGCGAGCAAACAGGATAGCCTTGCCCCCGTGCTTGTTGTAAAACACATGTGTCTTTTCCAAATGCTCATGTTTAAGGAAGCGCGAATTAGCACGTTTAACTAAACGCATGCCTACCAACCGACCTATCCAATAGTTAGTGCTATCCCCTGAAAATGATGCAACCATTAATAACGGCATCACCAGGTTAATTTCCAGCGCACCAACACCGCACAGTGCACCTACAACGAACAACAGCGAATCTCCCGGTAGAAAAGGCATTACAACAAGCCCGGTTTCGCAGAATATAATCAGGAACAGGATGAAATAAATCCACATTCCATATGCCTGCATAATGGCTAATAGATGAACGTCCAGATGCAAGACAATATCTATAAAAGAAGCGAATAGTTCCACAGTCTAGGGTAAAACTTCTTCAACTACTTTTTCCGGCTTGATGAAATCCTCGCGCGAAACGCCCATCAACATAAGCAACGGACTGGCGACCAACACCGAGGAATAAATACTAAATAGAATGCCAATGGTCAAGGCCAGCGCAAAATATTGCAATGTCTCTCCGCCCAAAAACAGCATTGCTGTCACCATCATCTGGGTGCTGAGGTGAGTAATGATGGTTCGCGACATAGTGCGCGTAATTGCATTGTCGATTATTTCGGCAACATCCGTCTTGCGCATCTTACGGAAGTTCTCCCGAATACGATCGAATACTACCACTGACTCATTGACCGAGTAGCCCAGCACGGCTAGCAGCGCCGCCAGCACAGTAAGTGAAAAATCCCACTGAAAGAATGCAAAAAAACCGATAATAATAACTACGTCATGCGAATTTGCGATTATTGCGGCAAGGCCAAATTTCCACTCAAATCGCATCCAAAGATAGCACGCAATACCAATGGACACCAGCAACAAAGCAAGCGCACCATTC
>JBDSEJ010000171.1:0-4173 GCA_039920105.1 Candidatus Nitrotoga sp.
AAAATGTTACAGTGTTATTGGGTGCTGCGAAACTCAATGTCAAAGGCAAACAGCTTCAATCCAGGCGGCTGAGCCTTGAGCAAGCCAAGATAAAGAAGCCGGAGAAAGAAGGCAAGCCCGAAATAATGCCGATTCCAGCCGCCATTACCGATCCTGTCGTTGTGCCGCCGATCATCGTAGCCGTTCCGGCCGCAATCACTCCTCCAGTCATTGTGTCGCCGCAGGATGTGGTTACGGAGCAAGCAACAAATCAACCTGTCTTTATGCAGCCGGTCGTTATTACCGCCAACCCGTTGGGAAGCGCGCTGTTTGACCTCGTATCACCGGTCTCTGTGTTAAGCGGAAAAGATTTATCATTCCGACAAGAGAGCACGTTAGGTGAAACGCTTTCCAAGCTTCCCGGCATAAGCTCCACCTATTTTGGCCCGAACGCGAGCCGTCCGGTAATACGCGGCCTCGACGGTGACCGAGTAAGGATAATGCAGAACGGTGTCGGCATGCTTGATGTTTCGGCCTTGAGCCCGGACCATGCTACGGCCGTAGATCCGCTGGTGGTAGATCGGATCGAAGTGGTGCGCGGCCCTGCCGCCCTGATGTATGGAGGTGCCGCAGTCGGAGGCGTAGTGAACACGCTCGACAATCGCATTCCCCAATTTCCAATCAATGGCTACACTGGCCGCGTTGAGCCGCGGATTGGCGGCGCCGCAAATGAGCGCAGCGGTGCAGCCGTGCTTGAAGCCGGCAATGGCCTGGTCGCACTCCACGCTGATATCGCTTCACGCCGCACTGATGATCTCCGTATTCCCGGTTTTGCGCGATCAAACCGACAACGTGCCTTGGATGATCCCACAGTTGAACAATCCCATGGTCGCCTGATTAACAGTTCATCGAAGAGTGACAGCGCCGCATTAGGTGCCTCCCTCACATTGGACAATGGATATTTCGGCCTTTCATACAGCGACATGCAATCGAACTACGGCACAGTAGCGGAACCGGACGTGCGCGTTGACATGAACAGCAAGCGGATAGGCGTGGCAGGGGAAATGCGCGAGCTGGGCACGTTCGTTAAAGAGGTAAAATTCAAATATAACCATACTGATTACCTGCACAATGAGTTGGAGAACGGCGAAATTGCCACTACTTTCAAAAACAAGGGATATGAAACACGGATAGATGCAACCCACGCCAAGCTGGGGCCATTCACCGGTGCCTTCGGCGTACAGCTTTCAAATACTGATTTTGCGGCGCTCGGCGAAGAAGCATTTCTTCCGAAAGTCAATACCGACGCCAAAGCGTTTTTCATTTTTGAGGAAGCAGTTTTCGGCAACTTTAAGCTTACTGCAGGGGGACGTAATGAACATATCACGGTAGGATCGGCAGGGGACAGTCCCACATCAACACGCTTTGGTGTGGCTCAGGAACGTAAGTTTTCGGCCAATAGCGGTGCCTTGGGTGCGCTCTATACATTTAATAGGAATGTTAGTTTGTCAACAAACTTTTCGCACACTCAGCGTGTACCGACTTATGCCGAGCTTTTCGCGAATGGCCGGCATGTCGCAACTGGACAGTTCGAGGTGGGTGACACAACGCTTTCGAAGGAAAAATCGAACGGTACTGATGTTCAGCTGCGCTGGCGTTCGGGCCCGCATTCAGCAAGTATCAGCGGCTTTTACACACGCTTTCAGAACTATATTGCACTGATAAACAGCGGTCAGGAACAGGAAGAGCTGCGGGAAGCTTTGTTTCGCGCGGTGAAGGCTGATTTCCATGGTTTCGAGACAGAAGGAAAATTTCGGGTATATGAGAAAACTGGTAATCTCGATCTCAGCCTGCGTGGTGATTATGTTCGGGCGAAGAATAGCGACACAGGCGAGCCATTGCCGCGTATTACTCCAATGCGTCTCGGCGCGGGCCTCGACTACCAGCTCGGCAATTTCAGTGCGAGGCTCGACGTTTCCCATTCTTTCAAGCAGGATCAAGTTGCGGTGAATGAACTACCTACGAGTGGCTACACGCTGACCAACACCATGTTGAATTATCGCTTTAAGACACAATCAGCTAACTGGGATGCATACATCAAGGGCAATAATCTTTTCAACCAGGAAGCACGCGCTCATACATCGTTCCTAAAGGAAATCGCTCCGTTACCTGGACGCGGCTTTCTCATGGGTGTACGTGCGAATTTTTGAGTACCCTTCAAACTAGATTGATTTGACGTAATGTATATGATGATGCCCCATTTAACAGGGTGCGACATCTTGTCGCATTCTTAGTCTTCTGGTTTTCCCCTAGAATTACTTGCTCGAAGAATTAAGTATTTAGGGTAGGAATTCGGGGGTAAGTAGTAATAACGCTGGTTTTGTTGTCTTTATGTTATCCATGGTAGCTAGTAAAACTGTCTGCGAGAGCCGGCCAGATATGCCGAAGATATCAATAGTGAGCAGCTGCCTGAGAAAACTGTAATTGCTGGGCCAAGTAGCATTGGACACATGTCATCAAAAGTTAAAAAATTTGAACTGTTATTGATAACTAAATTCGAAAGCTGAATAATTAACTGACATTGCTAATATTGTGACATCTGTGAATGATGTTAAATATACGTCCGGTATATCCAATAGTAAGCAGTATTGACAGTACTTCGATTGGTTATGGATTGTTTGATAGTTCTGTAATCATTGGTACTACATGTTGTAGAGTTAATAAAAATTGGAGTGCAACAGTGGAGATCGATAATATTTACAACTTCCAATGCATTTCTTCACACATTTCCGCAGAGCACATTTGTTGCCAATCTAAATATAAATTCCAGGAAGGTACTATGAAATTTTCGTTTCCGGTTATGTCCCGTGATGCAACGATTGGTAAGTGCTGTCTGATTCTTGGCGTACATCATGAACAGTAAAATTTTAAGGGAGTTTTTGAGCCAGCGTCTGAGAGCGGTTCTATTTGGTAATTGTTCTAGGGTAGGGCTGTTTTTCTACTTAGCGATCAATGGGGTGTGCATGGCAGCAGAAGGACATGCTGGCCATGGCTCCGGACAGCCTCATGATATGGCAAATATATGGAAAACCGCACTTTCCCGTCCGCCGCTTGCGGTTAGCGTTTCGTTCGATGCAAGCGGTAAGCTGTGGCAGGCAACTGTAAAAGATGGATATGTTCTGGTGAGCCAATCTGACAATCAGGGAAAAACCTTTAGCACACCAGTTTTGGTTAATCAGGAAACTGAGTTGGTGGCCGCAGTAGGCGAGAACCGTCCAAAAATTTTGGTAGGAAGTAACGGAAATATCTACGTTTCTTACACTCAGAACTTAGAGACGCCTTTTGCCGGCAATATCCGCTTCAGCCGCTCGATAGATGGAGGTAAGAGCTTTTTCACCCCAGTTACGGTCAATAATAATCTGGAACCTATAACCCACAGTTTCGACGCAATGGGAGTAAACGAGCGCGGACAGATCTACATCGTCTGGCTGGATAAGCGCGATATATCAATCGCCAAAAAAAAAGGGAAAAATTACAATGGGGTGGCGGTCTATTACGCTATTTCTGATGATGACGGCAAAACCTTCCATACCAACGTCAAGGCCGCCGATCATTCCTGTGAATGCTGCCGTGTGGCGATGGCAATGGATAAGGATGTCACCCCAATTATCGTATGGCGGCATATTTTCGGTAAAAACATACGCGACCATGCTATTTTGCGACTTGATGGCAAATCTCAACCTATCCGCCTAAGTTTCGAAAACTGGGAAGTTGATGCCTGTCCTCACCATGGTCCAGCAGTATCTATAGCTAACGACGATAAATATCATTTCGTTTGGTTCAGCAATGCAAAAGAACAACACGGGCTGTTTTATGCCAACACATCAGATCAAGGCAAGCATTTTTCTCCCCCATTAAATTTTGGAAACTTTAAGGCTCAAGCTTCACATCCGGATGTTTTGAGTCTGGGCAAACGTGTTTTCATCGTCTGGAAAGAATTTGATGGACTGTATACTGGCATCTACCTGATACATTCCATTGACAGCGGTAATGTTTGGACGGATCCCAGAAAAATCGCGTTTACCACCGGCACTGCAGATTACCCATTCCTTGTCAGTGATGGCAATGAAACCTATATCTCTTGGAATACTGATAAAGATGGCTATCGTTTTATTAACTTATCTGAGACCGTGC
>JBDSEJ010000172.1:0-3091 GCA_039920105.1 Candidatus Nitrotoga sp.
GCAGGCCAACGTCACGCTAACAACCACCTGTCAGTTGTCCTGCTTGCCCCAGTACGCCGCAGTATTGACGCGTCATCCCCCATCGTGTGATTGCCCTTTTTGGGAAATCCGGTGTCATCAATAATCCAGAATCCACCCCGGCTCAAGTCCATGTGTGGAACAACCCTCTGCGCTACCAATTGCAGCACCTGTTCGTCTCTCCACTGCGCTTTGGCTACAAAGTGATGCATCGCCTGGTGTCTGGCGCTGGCGAGTAGCGTAATCACCGCCACTATGTGCTCCACGCTTTTGCGCGAGAGCGGCAGCATTTGGCCGGTGCTTTATCCCGTCTACCCTGCGTGTCTGTCAGCGTGGCCCAAAATTGGAATTCTTTAATCTTTTTTTGTTAGCTTTTGATACTACTTTCGGTATTAATTATTTTTTTTATTTTTTGAGAGCTATAGCTTGATTAAATTTAGTTATACCAAAAACATCACAAATTGCAGCAAGGCTAATCAGCATTTATTTACTTATCTTGTTAATTATTATCATATTTAAAAATCAAGATAACTACGATCAGTAACGTAACAAATGAATCAAAATCATCAAAATTTAATGGTCGACATGTATTAAGCTTCAGTTTGACAAGGCTTTTTTCTAAACATACATTACTCATACCATTTTAAAAATTGAAAGTAATTTACTAAATATTGAGTAGTAGTACGTCACGTTATTAATAAAAAAATATTTTGATTGCCACATAAAAGACCATTACATAGAGCTTATGGGCACCTCTACAAATTCTCTGTCTCTGTACCGGTACGCGCAGCTAAGTAAAGTGCGCGACCCACTGATTGAATTGAGCCGAGTGATCAACTGGGCGTTATTTCGTTCCACCCTGTCGACAATAGCTGATAAGCCCCGCAAGAACGCGGGGGGACGACAACGGATAGAACAGCTGTTGCTGTTCAAGATGCTGGTATTGCAGCGGCTCTACTATTTGGCGGTTGTAGCGCTGAAAAAACACAAATTCACTGAGAAGCTGAGTGACCGATTCGACGAATGCCTACGAGCTGTGAAGGTTGAATTGAAATCAGGACAGATAGTGGATGCGGCATTTGTCACCGCTCCGATCCAGCGGAACAAGCGGGAAGAGAATGCACTCATCAGGGAAGTTGCAATCCCCATAGAGTGGTGCAAAGAACCGCACAAACTTGCGCAACAGGATACAGAGCACGTTTTACCAAAAGCGATGGCGAAAGCATCAACGGGCACAAGAAACATTTCAACGTGGATCGAGACATCCAACTGATCAAGGCGTGGAAAGATACTCCGGCGCAAGGGCATGACAGCCAGGCACTGGAGGCCGTACTTCTCAGCCCGGAAATAGGGGAGGCGGAAATTCTTCCTGACAGCGCTTACTGGAGTGCGGAAAAGAAAATTAAAAAACTCTATCTGGCGGCATTCAGGTTTCTAAAAATCAAATCAAACTGGTACGCCATAACGACTTTGGCAAACCACATATTGGCGGTTGACAAAAACAGTATATATTTCAATGAGATTGACACCGTACTTAACTTACGTGTCGTGGTATACGGCTTGTATTCCAACTTCAAAAAAAACTAATTCTCTTAACAAAATACTTTGCTTACTTGCACCCTAAAGGCCAAAAAAATGATCACTAAATCTTACATAGCTCTAGGCTTAATCGCCACCCTAATACTGAGTGGATGTCATCAGGCAAAAACGGCGACACATGAAGAAATGCCAAAATATGGGGCAACTACACCGTTCCGTGAAGATACTTTCATTATGAAAGACTATGTCTGTCAGATTAATGCCATCAGACATATTGAAGTCCGATCTTTGGAAAAGGGCTACTTACAGGATATTTTTGTGGATGAAGGGCAATTGATAAAAAAGGGGCAACCCATGTTCAAAATCATGCCCAATATCTATCAGGCCGAACTTCTAAAAGCGGAAGCCGAAGCGCAAAACATGAACATCGAATACCTTAATACCAAAGGCTTGGCTGATAAGAGCATCGTATCGGCCAATGAATTGGCTTTGGCAAAAGCAAAATTAGACAAGGCCAAGGCGGAAGTGAAGATGGCGGAGACCCGTTTGGGTTTCACCGATATCAAAGCACCGTTTGAAGGGATTATGGATCATTTAGTTGTCAGGGTAGGCAGCCTTCTGGATGAAGGTGCGTTGTTGACGACACTGTCTGACGTCAGCCAATTGTGGGTCTATTTCAATGTCCCAGAAGCCCAATACCTGGATTTTAAAAAGCACAAAAAAGACAAAACCGGTGAATCAGTGCAGCTAAAAATGGCAAATGGCGAGATTTTCAATCAAACGGGTGTCATTGAGACAATTGTAGGTGATTTTAATAATACCTCCGGGAATATCCAATTCCGTGCCTTGTTCGCCAATCCGGACAAAATGCTCAGGCACGGTGAGACAGGAACAATCCAAATGGCCAAGCCTTACCCAAACGCCATGCTCATCCCCCAAAAAGCGACTTTCGAAATCATGGATAAAACCTATGTCTACGTCGTAAATAAAGAAGAAAAAGTTGAGCAAAGGCTTATCCATATTGATGCCGAATTGCCACAAATGTTTATTGTTAAAGATGGTCTGAATGACGGCGACAGGATTTTGCTCGAGGGTATACGCAAAGTACGCCCCGGAGAGAAGGTGACGATAGATTTAAGGCCACCCCAAAAGGTTCGCTCAGATTTGATGAAGATGTTTACCGAGTAATCTTTAAGTCAGGGTTAAATCATGTTTAAAATTTTTCTCAAAAGACCTGTGATGGCGATGGTGTTATCACTGATGTTCCTGTTTATGGGGATTTTGGCAATGAAAACATTGCCCATTTCCCAGTTTCCAGATATCGCGCCACCGCGGGTCACGGTTTCGATATCGTTTCCCGGTTCCAGCGCCGATGTACTGGTGAAATCGTCACTGATTATGTTAGAGCGCGCTATCAATGGCGTGCCCGGCATGAGATACATCACTTCGGATGCAACCAGCGCCGGCGAAGCGACCATTCAAGTGTATTTCAATTTAGGCGTCGATCCCAATATCGCGATGGTTAACGTGAAGA
>JBDSEJ010000173.1:0-5317 GCA_039920105.1 Candidatus Nitrotoga sp.
TCCCTAAAATGTTGTAATATTTTTTACTAGAAAACTTTACTAGTTGTTTCTGTGGTTTCGGTATACGTTACTCGACTAGCTAATCAAACTTCAACTGAAGCTATCTAATGGTAATGATTGCAAGCCATTGAAATTTTAAGTAATTCATAAAACTCAACCGATTGCTCGTAGCTTAGTGTAAGTCAGTATATAACGTATAAGGTTACTTGTTCTTAATTTATAAGTAGAAAATTAAGAAATAATAGAATATAGAGGTGAACTTAAGTTTCAATTTCTTAAGGTGTTTCCTGAATTACCTCAAAATCGTGCGTAATGTCCGCCATCTTGCTTAACATGATGGAGGCCGAGCAGTATTTTTCTGCAGAGAGCTGGATGGCGCGTTCGACTTGTTCAAGTATGAGGTCTTTGCCGGTCACGATAAAATGAAAGTGGATTTTGGTAAATACCTTGGGATCCTCCACAGCACGTTCGGCTTCGATATTCACTACGCAATTAGTTACTTGCTGGCGGCTTTTCTTGAGGATGTGAATAACGTCATAAGTTGTGCATCCACCTGTGCCGAGCAGCAATAGCTCCATTGGGCGCGGCCCAAGGTTACGGCCGCCCCCTTCGGGGGGGCCATCCATCAGGATGGAATGACCGGTTTCAGTTTCACCTAAGAAGGAAACCTGCTCTACCCATTTGATACTCGCTTTCATATAGCCATTTCCTTTATAAGTTTTCAGTTATAAGTTTTCAGTTAGTTCTTATCCATACATACCAGAATTTTCCGGGCTGTCGCTGAGTTTTTTGGTCTGTAGCTGAATATGGAGCACTTCTTTCACAATCACATCATTCACTACTAGAAAGGTATGCCGCACGTTAATGATGAGTTTGCGAAAACCATCGCGCCGTTTCTCCGCTCTTTGTTGTTGCGGTTCATCATGATCTGTTCTGTTACCTTAACTATCTGTTGATGTCAGGTTTACCACTGTTGCGAGCCATCTCCGTAGGTTCAATCTGAAGCGCTCCAGTTCTTGTTCAACAATGAACGGACTTAATGGTTTGTGGACCATGTTTCCGTGGTTACCTACCCAACGGATCAGTATATCAAAGGTAATTGTCATCACTATGCAGCCCAATGATGTAAGTGTAATCGGCTTTTATTAAGCTAAATATAATTTGTGGTGTTTATGGATAAGAGTCATTTAATGGGATTTTTTTCATAGGGCGGAAATGAAGGTGCGTTATAGAATGGCCATAAATGCACCATACTTTAACCGATACCATAGCAAACCTCTGCATGATAGAAAGCAGGTTATATCTGGTTCTATGAAAGTCCGCTCGTCAGAAGTCGGAAAAGGGGGGCAGGTATTTACAATATCTTAAATACATCAAATTCAGGTTGTGAAGCGGGGTGATTTTTTGGTAGAATCGCGGCCTTAATTTTTTGTTGAAGGGTAGTTTGTTTATGACGACTGTACGTGTTAAGGAAAATGAGCCGTTTGAAGTGGCAATGCGCCGATTCAAGCGATCAGTGGAGAAGACTGGTTTATTAACTGAATTGCGTGCACGCGAATTCTATGAGAAACCTACCGCTGAACGTAAGCGTAAGCTGGCTGCTGCCGTGAAACGCCATTACAAGCGCCTGCGTAGCCAAGTACTGCCGCCAAAGCTATATTAATCCCCGACGGTTAGCGACTGCGCGTTGGCGCAAAGCGTACCTTTAAATTACCCGCGAGATTGATCTCAACATGAATCTGACGCAGCAAATCAGAGAAGACATGAAGACAGCAATGCGCGCCAAGGATTCGGTGCGCCTCGGTGCTATCCGCCTGTTACTGGCTGCAATCAAGCAACGCGAGGTAGATGAACGCGTCGAGTTGACGGATGCCGACGTAATTGCCGTCATTAATAAAATGATTAAGCAACGGCGCGACTCCATTACCCAGTTCGAAGCGGCGGCTCGGCAAGAGTTGGCCGACATTGAAAAGTTTGAAGTCAGCGTATTACAGTCATATATGCCGCAGCCATTGACTGAAGCCGAAGTTGAAGTTGCAGTTAACGATGCCATTGTCAGCAGTGGTGTTCATAGTGCCCAGGAAATGGGCAAGGTGATTGCTTTGCTCAGGACGCAATTAGCAGGTCGAGCAGACATGAGCAAAATTTCAGCGCTGGTGAAGGCGCGTCTTTCTTAGAACTTTTGCTGTTAATTCGGTTGCTGAATCAATTTAAATTAAACGTTTTAAGCATTTCTTTATTTAAGTAATGCGACTAAATGTTAAATTCGCAATTTTAGAGCAATAGTCCATTACCAATTCACACAGTCATTCTATTTCTTGAGATTGATAGTCGGCAGTGAATCTGTCACGAATTACACTATCATTGTAGTTAAAGCATTGGAATAACACGAAGCGGAGCTAGAATGATTCCAAAAAGTTTCATTCATGATTTGCTCAGCCGTCTCGATATTGTGGATGTAATTGAGCGTTATGTTCCGCTAAAAAAGGCAGGCTCTAATTACATTGCCTGCTGTCCTTTCCACAACGAAAAATCTCCCTCTTTTACAGTCAGTCGAAGTAAACAGTTTTATCACTGCTTTGGCTGCGGTGCGCATGGCACGATTATAGGGTTTGCCATGGAGCATGGCGGGTTGGGTTTTGTCGATGCGGTGGAAGAATTGGCGAGCAGCGCTGGCATGATAGTGCCAAGCGAAGTACCGGAACAAGCACTGCATCATAAAGTTGCACAAGATTTGTACGAAGTATTGCAGTCTGCAACACGTTATTTTCGCGATCAACTCAAGCTGTCGCCCCCCGCCATTGACTATCTCAAGCAGCGTGGCTTAAGCGGCGAAATAGCATTACGCTTTGGCATCGGCTATGCGCCAGAGGGCTGGCAAAATTTGAGAAGTATCTTTGCGAACTACCAAGATAGTAGCCTCTTGGAGGCCGGTCTTGTAATAGAGAACGAAGATGGCAAAAGGTACGACCGTTTTCGCGACCGAATCATGTTTCCCATCGTTAATGTGCGTGGCCAAGTGATTGGCTTTGGCGGGCGGGTGCTGGGCTCGGGTGATCCCAAATACTTGAATTCGCCGGAGACCGAGCTGTTCGATAAAGGACGTGAGTTATACGGCTTGTTTCAAGCGCTGAAAGCAATACGCACCAACCGACAGGTATTGGTAGTAGAAGGCTATATGGATGTGGTTGCTCTAGCCCAGCATGGTATTGAATATGCTGTCGCCACATTGGGAACGGCGACTACGCCCTACCATGTGCAAAAAATGCTGCGCTTGACCGATAAAGTAATGTTCTGTTTTGATGGCGATGCAGCTGGACAGCGTGCGGCATGGCGTGCGATGGAGAATGCACTCCCGCAACTGGTAGATGGTAAGCACATCGGCTTTTTGTTCCTGCCCTTGCGGCATGATCCTGATAGCTTTGTACGGGAGCATGGCACAGCGGCTTTTGAGCAACTGCTGCATGAAGCTTTGCCTCTGTCCAGTTATATGTTGCGTGAATTATCCATGCAAGTTGACCTATATACCCAGGAAGGGCGTACTAGCTTGTTGCAGCGTGCCAAGCCTTTGTTGACAGTTATTTCTGCACCCACTACTGCATTGTTGCTGCGTAAGGAAGTGGCGGCACTGGCGGGGATTACCCAGGCGGAATTGGAAGCGCTGTATGTGATTAAACCGATAGGCGCTTTGCCACGCCGCGCACCACAGAAAGCAGCACGCCCTGTGGCATCAAACTTGCGCGTGTTACTGCGGTGTTTATTATTTCAACCCGATCTGGCGCGAGAATTGCCAGAAAATTGGGTGGCCGTGGGGGAGGAAGCAGCAGCGATTACAGCACTGACCGAATGGTCGCGTGCGCAAGAGGGAGCGATAAGCACTGCAGCCATGATCCAGAATTTTCAAGGCACAGTGCATGATTCATTATTTTCAGCAGAGCAAGCTGAAATTATGCAATGGGGTGAAACTTTTAATGTGGCCGCAGAGTTTCAAGACGTACTAACCAGATTACGCATTGAAGAGCGCAAACAGAAATTACAGGCTTTAGATGTAAAAATGCATGGTGCAGGAATGAAGGGCTTAAATGAACAAGAACGATTGCTCTATTTGCAACTATTGCAACGCAGTTAACTCAAATGAAGGCGTTCCAAAATTGGTGTGCGGAAATATTTTGCAAAATCGGGTATAATCCGCACCCTTTTCAAAAGCATTGAGCTAACCCGCAATGTTTTAACTCATTTAATTAAATGGGAATCCATCGAATATGGCAACTCAGCAAGACAAAAAAACACCGGTTTCGTCCAAACAGCCATCAATTGGTAAGCAGATTGCTGACCCTGTAGAGCTATTGCAGGATATCGAGGCACGGCGCACACGCCTGAAGGCGTTGATCATCCTGGGCAAGGAGCGCGGCTATTTGACTTTTGGCGAAATCAATGACCATCTGCCAGAGATGTTGGAAGCCGAGCAAATCGAAGGCGTAGTGAGCATGATCAACGACATGGGCATCACCGTGTGTGACGATGCTCCCGATGCTGAAAATCAGATTATGTCGGATGCGCCGCCTGTGGTGGCCGATGAAGATGCGGTGGAGGCAGCTGAAGCAGCGCTTTCTACAGTAGATTCTGAGTTTGGTCGTACCACTGACCCGGTGCGCATGTATATGCGCGAAATGGGCATAGTTGGCTTACTCACGCGCGAAGATGAAATCGTCATAGCCAAACGCATTGAGGAAGGCCTGAAGCATATGATTCAGGCGATTTCTGCCTGTCCAACCACCATTGCTGAAATTCTCGCGCTAGTTGATAAAGTCACACGTGAAGAATTGCGTATTGACGAAATTGTCGATGGCTTCATTGAACCGGAGGATGAGACCACAATCGTTGAAGAAGAGCATAGCGATGAAGCTGTGGAGGATGACGATGATGATGAAGATGTAGAAGACGATGAAGAAGATGCTGAGGCACTTGCGGCCGCCAATCTGGCCAAACTCAAGATTGATGCGCTGGAGCGTTTTGCAACCATTCGCGAGCTATTTATTAAAATCGGCAAAGCCTACGAGAAGCATGGTTACCGTAGCGCGCAATACAACACTCTACAGGAGCAGATTTCCGCTGAGCTAACTCAATTTCGTTTTTCTGCCAAGCAGGTGGATGCACTTTGTGAAACCATGCGCAATTTGGTGGAAGAAGTGCGCAGTCATGAGCGTATTATTCAGGAGATATGCGTTATCAAGTCGCGCATGCCACGTCCACATTTTATCTCGACCTTTCCAGGCAACGAAGAGCGGTTAGATTGGGTCGTGCGCGAAGTGGCTGC
>JBDSEJ010000174.1:0-6641 GCA_039920105.1 Candidatus Nitrotoga sp.
CTAGTTCGACCAGACCGGTCAAGGGGCTTCGACGAATGCATTTGCCTGTGATATCTGTGTGAAGTGGATATGAAAGCGTGGAGGCTTAAATAGTCAAGGCCATGAGAGGTAGGATGCAACTAGTTGGATCGATATCCACGACCCGGTGAACATCTTCGATCTTCGGCGTCTTGCAATCAATCATCTTGAGAAACTTCAACCATGTCTATTGACGATGGCGTCAGTCGGCAATAGACAAAACCTTACCATCAACATATTCAGTTCAGCAAGTCGTTACGGATACCAAGGCTGTGTAAAAATCAACTACGGCCCTTTTACTTTGATTGCACAATATTCCATCAAAACCCTGGTCAATCTAATTTCGAGCAAGCAACAACAGCTTTAAATAAATCTAACCCAAGTTTTAGGTGCGACAATCTGTGACAAGCTTTAAATTCGTCGCATATTAAAAACATGATCGAGCAGATTTTTACACCATCACTTTAAACCCATTACATCATCTGGATGTTGCCAATATTTCTCAGCAGTAACTGATACTGATCAAATCTTTCTAATACTATGCCGAATGTCTATTTTTTGGCACCAACCACCCGTTGGTCATTCCATACTGCGGGCTAATTGTGTCCTGACATGTCCTGATATACATCAAGTCCATGCGCAACAAACCACTTCATTTCTAATAACGAATTCCAAGCACCTGATTGGTGCATCATAAATTTTAAGGTGCATAAAGTTAGTGCATTAAAATTTAATAATCTTTACAAAATTTTTTATCAAATTGTTTTTATTAACTAAATAATAGTGGCATGGAACCTGCTTTTAACAGATTGGACGTTTTTAATTTCGCTCTCAATCTTAGAAAGACACGCTATGTTCAAGCCTAAATTATTTATTGTTGCACTAGGTGCTTTGTTGATACTTCCCGCAGCAGCTGCCGATGAACCCACTTCATTTCTTAAAAACAGTGGAATTGAAATCGGCGGTTGGATCAACGGAGGAATAACTTATAACGCTAATAACCCAGCTAGTCGATTCAATGGTCCTGTCACTTTCGCCGACCGCTCAAAAGAATTTCAATTGAATCAATTCAATGTATATATGCAGCGCGCCGTGGCAACAGAGGGAAAAAAATGGGATTTCGGTGGCCGACTCGATTTCATGTTTGGCACAGACGCCATTTTTGCCCAAGCGTACGGTATCCCTGCACTCGATGTAAATACCGGGCAACCTTTAAGAAGAAACAATTGGGATCTGAATTTATGCTGTTCTTCTAGCCGTTTCTACAAAATGGCATTACCACAGGCTTTTATAGAAACCTATGTGCCGGTCGGCAATGGCCTTAATCTCAAGATCGGTCATTTTTATTCACCAACCGGTTACGAAACAGTTCCAGCTCCTGACAATTTCTTTTATACACGCTCCTACACCTTTAGTAATGGCGAGCCATTTACTCATACCGGCTTGGTGGGCAACTACACAGTCAACAAAAATTGGGCGTTTATGGGCGGCGCAGTCACCGGTAGCGCAACCGGTGGTTGGGATGGTGGTTGGGATAGAGAGCTAAGTAACTGGGGCGGTTTAGCCGGAACTACCTGGACCACCGACGACAAGCGCAGCTCAGTCAATCTCACAGGTTCCTACAGCAAGACTTCCTCACGAAGCAATGAGCCTTGGGGTTTTTACAGCCTTGTGTTGCAACACAAAATCACCCAAAAAACGCTTCTGGTTTTGCACCATACTGGGGGGGGCGCGGGTGGAGTTTTGATGCCTGAAGGTAAAAAGGATGTAGCATGGTATGGCGTCGACATGCAGTTGCATCATGATCTCAGGGAAGATTTATCGGTAGGCGTTCGTAGTGAATGGTTCCGCGATAAAGACGGCTTCCGTGTTTGTTCGCCAGTCCGGGTTGCTCAAGCAACCAATGGCGTAAGTATTAGCTATGCGGCAGACTTTCTGGCTACTTGTAAACCTGCCGATTATTACAGCGTAACCGTAGGCATGAATTGGAAACCGGCGAAGCAGCTAAAAATCGATTCGAAGCCAATGCAAAAACTGAATATTCGCCCAAATATCCGTTACGACAGAGTGGATAGCATTGGTCAGCCTTACAGGCCATTTGATAATAGAAAGGATCAATTGCTAGTTTCGGTCGATGCGACTATTCCGTTCTGATTAGACACTTCGTGGATAGCTCTAACTCTACCTCTACCTTTCCAAACATAACACTCACAATGAAGTGAATCTTGCTATTTTGAGAAAGAGTTACTGGTCCATCAATAATAGATTTTAAATAATATTTTTAACGCTAACATATTAGGAGTAATAATTATGAAAATGGTAACTGCAATTATTAAGCCGTTCAAACTCGACGAGGTACGTGAGGCTTTGACTGCGATTGGGGTGCTGGGCATCACTGTTACAGAAGTAAAGGGATTTGGCCGGCAAAAGGGGCATACCGAACTATATCGCGGCGCAGAATACGTAGTGGACTTTCTCCCCAAGGTCAAGCTGGAAGCCGCTGTCAAAAAGGAGATGCTAGAGTTGGTACTGGAAGCTATTGAAAAATCTGCTCACACCGATAATATCGGTGATGGCAAAATATTTGTCCACGATATCGAACAAGTAATTCGCATCCGTACTGGCGAAACTGGCGCAGAAGCTTTATAAATTGACATGTCAATTTAAATTAATCAAGTTTCCGCTCCGCAACTTGCATGCTTGTGCGATTAATGAACGGTACTGTTGTAAGTCTTTATAGAGATTGTTTTGTGCGACAACTACATCACACCATGACTTCCCGCCTTCGAGTGAACGGTAACAATAGCAATGACGTTAAACACTGTTCAATATCCGGCCCGACACAGGCACATTGGGCTGGCCATCAGGACCGTACAAGCCATTGGCATTATGTGTGGCATTGTGCAGCATGGTGAGTACCTGCTGGTTATGTCGCATTTTTAATTGAATTAACTCACCGTTAGTTCGGTTCATATTCTGTGCATGGGTAGCTAGCTGCTGGATTTCGTGCCATGCCGGCAAATTAATTGCAATGTGAGTTTTCAACCAAGTTTCCATACTGCCTGGTTCAATTTTTATGCCCCGAGTGAGCATGCCGCTCTTCCGCGCATTCACCAGTTTGGTCAACTTATGCACCATTTGGGTCTTGTTCTCAGCCAGCACTTGTATTTGTTCGGTCTGGTCGTTGAGTAAGGCTTGTTGTTCAGTTTCGAGCAAGCCTATGAAGGCATGCAAGGCAGTTCGCTCTGCATGCATCAGAGAAATAAATTCTGCCGTAGCAGCGGCAGGTGTGTCATTAGCCATATTTTTAGGCTTTGTGCGAGCTAATCAATTCCTTCACCGTTTGAATCAGGCCATCAGCCACAGCACTGGAATTCACATTAAATCGACCTTCACTGATGGCTAGCTTAATATCTGCTACTTTAGCTGCATCCACTAGCGGTGTGTTTGCCATGCTGCTTTCCATTCTTTGAAGTTGTGCGGAAGTTGCACCCAGATGTACGCTGGTGGCAGAAGATTGCGTGTTACCCGCAGGGCTAGCAGTGGGCGCACGCGCTCGCTCTTCACCCGACGAGATAGGCAACGGTTTACTATTTTTTTCGATTTTCATGATGACCTCTTTTTCCAACGCGGATAAAATTTACTATCGGCAGCCAAATGCAAAACTTTAGAACACAGCTTTTATACACCAGCAAAGCTTGCTGCACAATATGCTTGCAAGTATAGACATGCAAACTAGCTTATGAAGCAGTCCAACTATTGCATTCGAATATTACATAATATTAATATATCTACAGGCCCCGCTAGGGGCTAATGCTAACGGATCCATCCGGCTGCACTATACCGCTCACTACCTGACTGGATGATGTTTGGACTTGTACAGCTTGACCTTCTGCCGCATTACTTAATGCTACACCTTCAGAGTATATTTTGAAGCCTTGCTTTTCAATTTTCATTTTTACAGTCTGTCCCTGCTTTGCTGCATAGGGCGCGCGCAGCATATCCTGTTTTAACACTTGTCCTGCCCCAACACTATATTTAAGAACTTTGCCAATGGCTTGCAAAGGATCGGTGAGTACCCCTATTTGAGTTAGCTCACCTTTCTGGTTTCCAATATCTTGAGCGCGCAATACTTGTCCCTGCTGCAGTGGACTAATGGCGATGAGCAAATTCGAACTCACTTTAATGTGCACTGGCACAAATAGCGTCCATTTTTTTATACTACTCGTACAGCGGACGCCTACTGTACTGTTACCCAGCAGTTTCCCACCGGGAGGAAGATATGCTTCCAGCGATGAACAAACTGGAAGCGAGACGCGCCGATCGATCTCATTCACAGTGATAATAACTTTGCCCGGCAGGTTTAGCGTTTGCTCTTGCACGAAAGAAGTAATGACAGTACGTATTTCGGCATGGCTTTGTTGTGGCACAGCCCACGCGGATAAATTGCAAAGTAGTGCGCCGAGCAATGCCCATTGCAAAAAAATTTTCATATTTACATTATCGGTTTGCAGTAGATGTAGGGAGGAGCTTTTAATATTATAAGTTTGGACAGATTTCAATAGATAACGTTCACCATACAATGGTTAACAGACAATAAACTTCTAAAACTTTCAATTTCATCCAAAATGTCGTGTTGTGAAGAAATCACTTATGTCATATCAGTTATAAGAGCACGATGAAGCTATTTGTGCACTTTATCTTCGAATATAGCAATAAAAAATTTAAGTAACTTGTCTGGTCAACTATGCTTCCACTCCGCCAAGTGTATCCATGAGATCAGCCAACAAACTCGGTAACTCACCCGTCATAATTGCAAAATCGGTGTCAAATATATCGTCAGCTTCACTGGCATCAACTTGTTCTTTGATTAAATCAAGTGGAGCAATGCGTTTAAGCTGCATGTTTTCATTCAAAGTAAATGAGATTTTATCTCTCCATGTCATGGCTAGCCTGGTCGCTTTTTTACCCTCTTTAACGTGCCGGATTATTTCTTCTGAATCAAGAGAGTGGCGTACATAACGTACCGTCGCTTTTTCATCGTCTGTGCCGCGTAGCTCACAGTCGCGGTCAATTGTAAATGAAGCTGGCACATCTACTCCAGCAAGCCATTCAGTCATGACTGAAGCAGCTGACTTTTGGGTTTTAACCAGTGCAAGAGAACATCCCTCAATTGATTTATGCAACAACTCGATCAACTCATCGGCTTTTGCTGCATTGGAAGTATCAATCACAAACCAGCCGCACACTGGATCAATCCATGCATAAGTTTTACGACGGAGAGCAAATGCGCGAGGCAGAAGCTCATCGGTGACGAGCTCCTTTATTTCCTTCTTTTGTTTACGGCCCGGCTTGTATCCCTGCTGCTCTTCAATTTCAGCAGCACGCAATTTAGCAAATTGATTGATCACAGTAGTGGGGAGCAACTTTTTCTCCACACCTAGAGCAATCAGCATGTGCTTCCCCAGAACATGCACAAAGGGCTCGTCTTCAGATTTGGGAGAAACCCAGCCACGACTTTGCATTTCCATGCTGAGACAATTTTGTAGCTTATGCTTTGAAAGCGCTGCTTCAAGATCTACAGGTGAGACATTCCAGTTGGTGATACGATATATCTGAAGATTCTTAAACCACATATTTAGCACTCAAATTTTTAATTATACTAAACAAACACCCCCATATTTAAACGCTATGATGATTTAAGAGTAATCAATTCAGTGGATCTTTAATTTGGTGCGGTTCGCTTTATCCAATTGCAAACGCATTTGTTTACTGGCTCTCACAGATTTTATTGTTAATGCTTTTTGCACCAATGCGCAAAAAGCGATCAAATCCTGCCGGGGATAATCATCCTGCACGCCATTGTCGTGGAAAAATTCGGCAATCCAATTTGCATTCAATTCAGCTTTTCCTGTTTCCTGAAAATATTCCGATGCAGCCATTTCGACATACTCACTCAATTTGCGCATTTTTCTCCCTAACCCCAACCTATGTCTGTCAGTATTGATTTATGAAACTCGCAGCAGGTGGATACTGAAAAGTTTATTTGCACCTGTCCAAAACATCTCTGAGTTCCAGCCTGCATTTTTCGCCAGATCCTTAAATTCATTCGGCCGATATTTATAGGAATTTTCTGTATGAATAGTTTCTCCCGCACCTATCCAAAACTCCTCACCAGATATCCGGATAGTTTGATCAAATCGGCTAACCAAGTGCATTTCAACTCGCCCTGCCACAGGGTTGTAAAAGGCATAATGAGTGAATCCATCCGGTTCGATCTCGGCCCCAAGTTCCCGCTCCATTCGTGCAAGTAAATTAAGATTAAAAGCCTTGGTCAAACCTGCCTTATCGTTATAGGCAGCATTGAAAACCGCCGGATCTTTTTTGCAATCTACCCCTATCAGCATCGAGCCATTGGGCCCGATTAATTTGGCTGCCTTGAGCAAGAGATGTTGCGCTTCTTCAGGTGTGTAATTACCAATAGTAGAACCAGGAAAGAAAATTACGGGGCGTAAATCACTTGACACTGGCAAAGGCAGCGCTTCCAGCTGAGTGTAATCCGCACACACGGCTAACATTTTGATGTTAGGGTACTGCGCGACCAAGCGTGCCTCAGTTTGTTC
>JBDSEJ010000175.1:0-3669 GCA_039920105.1 Candidatus Nitrotoga sp.
GCGCGAAAATAACCCCATGCTACCAAGCTTTAAAGATTTTGCTGGCAATCGCGATGGTCTGCTCAATGTCTGCGTGTGTATGCGCTGATGACACAAAACCTGCCTCGAATGCGGATGGCGCCATGTATACACCTTCGTCCAGCATGGCATGGAAAAAGCGATTGAACGCCTCTTTGTCGCAGGTCATCACTTCCGCATAAGTGGTCGGCGGGGTGGCGCGGAAATACAAACCGAACATGCCGCCGATGGATTGGGCGGAAAAGTCGACTCCATGCTGCTTGGCAGCCTGCTCCAAGCCCTCGGTTAGTTGACGCGCCAACGCACTTAAGTGCTCATAGAATTCCGGTTCCTGCACCAATTCAAGCGTAGCCAGCCCCGCTGCTACTGCCACCGGATTGCCGGACAAGGTGCCAGCTTGATACACCGCACCGAGCGGTGCCAAACATTGCATTATGTCTCGTCTCCCCCCGAAGGCTGCGGCAGGTAGGCCGCCGCCCATGACCTTGCCTAACGTGACCAAATCCGGCTTGATGCCGTAATGGCCTTGCGCACCTTGCAGGCTAACTCTGAAGCCCGTCATCACCTCGTCCAGAATAAGCACTGCACCATGTTTAGTACATAGTGCACGCAACGCTTCCAGAAATTCGCGCTGGGGGAGAATCAAGTTCATGTTGCCCGCAACTGGCTCAACAATAACTGCTGCAATCTCGTTACCTATTTCGGTAAAAGTTCGCTCGAGCCCAGCAACATCGTTATAGTCGAGCACTGTAGTCAGTGCCGCGATTTCCGCCGGGACGCCGGAGGAACTCGGTTGGCCAAAAGTCAGTGCGCCGGAACCTGCTTTGACCAATAGTCCATCGGAATGGCCGTGATAACAGCCTTCAAATTTAATAATCCGGCTACGTCCGGTAAAGCCGCGCGCCAAACGTATCGCAGTCATAGTGGCTTCGGTACCGGAACTCACCATTCGCACCATTTCCATGCTGGGAAGAAGTTTGCACAACAGATCGGCCATTTGTAGTTCGGCTGCTGTGGGCGCACCGAAACCCAAACCTTGCGCGGCAGCATCCTGCACTGCCGTGACTACTGCTGGATGACAGTGGCCAACAATCATCGGCCCCCACGAACCAACATAATCTATGTAACGCTTGTCGTCGGCATCCCAAACATACGCACCCTGTCCGCGCTTGAAAAACAGCGGCGTGCCGCCCACTGAATTAAATGCACGCACTGGCGAGTTGACCCCACCTGGAATGACGTGCTGCGATTGTTCAAACAAATATTCGTTGCGTGAGCTCATGTTACATAGTCCTAATTTGAATATTGCATAAAAGATAATTTTACCATCGTTCTTGGAATGTGCTTTGTAAGATGAAGTTTCAGCGCTTATCTCGGTTCACTATATCTGATAGAACTCCTAGTAAAACGCATGCACTTGCGTTTGGTCGCTCACCTTGTTTGGCGTGACAGCCAAAAACGCGGGGATAAGTCCATCATGATCAAGGCCAATATGTAACTTGAACGCTGCTTTCATGCTGTTGTAATTCGCCGCAGGAGATAGCTTTATTACTGAAGTCGCCGATATGCTCAAACAACTGGCGCATTATTTGCCAAAAATCATCGTCGCCATTGTTGTGTTAATTTTTGGTAGATTGCTTGGCCGCATGGCATCAAGTTTAATGGGGCATTACAGGTGAGCACCTCGGCTGAGTATTCAGTCGAAATCTTTGCTATTTTTGTAGCTTTAGTGCAATTAGAAATTGGCTCGCAACTCATTACCGCACTGTTTGTGATTATGTTTGGCTCAATTTTCTTAGCACTTGCCATTGCATGTTGTTTAGGTGGCAAAGAGTGGGCTGCTAAAGTTATTGAAGAAAGACAACAACAAAACAAATAAGCTCGACTAAAACAAAACAGCCGCTTTATTTAAGTGGCTGTTTTGTTTTATTGCTCTATATATAAGACTTAGACTCGATTAGTACTAACAGACTATATTAGTTTACAGATGATTAGCCTGCCCGCTTAAACCAAATTTCTTTCCCGTAATTCTGATTTAATATAGGCATAATAAATGGGTGCCGCCACAATACCCGCCAAGCCAAACATAGACTCCATCAACAACATTGCTAAGAGTAACTCCCAAGCAGTAGCACGGATTTGTCCACCAACAATACGGGCATTTAAAAAGTATTCAAATTTATGAATAACCACTAAATAAGTCAGCGAAGCAATTGCAACGCCAAGAGATTGGCTTAAGCTCACAATAACAATCATGGTGTTTGAGATTAAATTACCTACCACTGGCAACAAGCCCACAATAAAGGTAATTGCAATTATGGTTTTAACTAAGGGTAAATGTACGCCCATTAGCGGCAAAACCACCATTAAATAAATAGCCGTAAGTACGGTGTTGATGGCTGAAATACGTAATTGCGCAAACACAATACGCCTAAAAGCATACCCAAATAATTCCCCTCTTTCTGCCAGCGCACGGGCAAATGGCTTAAAGTTATCTGGCATCACGGCATCTCGCACTGCCAATAGACCGCCAATAATCAAACCAATCAATACATGTGCGGTTACACGCCCTGCTTCTGTTCCCACTACTTGCAATTCATCCCCATGCTCACGCAGCCAAATTGACGCACTATGCTTAAAAGTAGAAGCATCCGCTGGCATATACTCTAACAACCACAAAGGTAAAACCTTACGTGAATCATCGATAATTTGTGCCATTTTGGATAATAGCATCGTCAAACTGCCCGCATCTGAACGTAAAAAAGCCACTAAACCCGCCACCGCCAATGAAAGTAAACTCACAATTATCGCCACTAAAATACCCACCGCCCATAATTTAGCGTGATTACTCGGCTTTTTTGTCGGAAACTGTTTTGAAATATGCGGCGTAATAAAATATACCAACTCAAATACAAATAGGCCTGCAATTAAAGCGGGCAACAAGTGAAACTTCAACACAACAAACAACCCTAAAGCGGTCAATAACCAAGCGGCAATATCATAAATGGTGGGAGGGTTAACTTTAAGGGCGTCTGTCATGCGTTTACTTATCTATTTAATTACAGATTTGAATCAAAGTTTAAGCAGTTTATAGTGCTACTCATCACAATGCCTATTGTGCCATGTTATCTAGTACTTCCGAGGTTACCCAATTTACCAAATTTTCTCGTAAATCAGCATTCACTACCCGCAATCAATATTACGCAGCTCCCAAGAATAATGCATCGATGAGCGATGCAGGCATCCGTCAAATTACAGCGCTACGCTCGGTTACGACATAATCTATGGCATGCTCAGCCCATAATCATTCAAGCTTTCAAGTCTGGTATACTGCGCGCCGCTTAAGGTGCCAGACACAAGAGTGCGTCTGGTTAAACGGGAAACAGGTGAGGGAATTAATTCCTTAGGCCTGTGCTGCCCCCGCAACGGTAAGCAGGTGTGGATGTGTTAATAACCTGGATGTTCCATTAATTCGCGTAAATTATGGATACCTTGAGTTAAGCCACTGTGAGCAATCATGGGAAGGCGATGCGTCTAGTCCTGCGAGCCCGGATACCGGCCTTGAGCACAGGAGCCTTTTCAAAGGCTCTATAGGTCGGGAAATGCTGCGGGTGGCGCATGGACAGAGGTATGGCAAGCACAACAGCCAGT
>JBDSEJ010000176.1:0-1809 GCA_039920105.1 Candidatus Nitrotoga sp.
GTGATATTTACTACAGCAATGAGCATTTCTAAGAAGCTGAAAATTCAATTTATGAAATTACGATCAAATCCACTCAGCAATACCAAGTGGCTGGCAGAATTAACGGGTAGCCCGACAGGCTGCTAGCGGGGAAGCATAGCCAAGATTGTTGTGTACGCGCGCCTTGTCAGGGGACTTCATCACAGTATCTTCCCACAAGCGGATCTCGCTAGCGTAATCCTGATTTCGCAATATGGTAAGAGTAGCCAAGCCTAACAGCAATAGCGCTGCGAAAGTCTGGGTTCTTGTTCCGTCCGACCACAACCTCAACTCGATACACAAAGCAAGAGATAGTGGCCATCCGGCCAGATACATTTGACGGTCATTGGCGATATCGATTCGGGGCAGAAACAGATGCAACGGGACCAACTGTAACATCGCCCATGCCAAGGCGAAGCTGATCCACGGGCGTACACGCCAGCAGGCTATCACGAGTAAGAATAGCGTCAGGAAGAAGAGCAGTGGCATTAAAATGGTGGAAAAATCGTTTTGCAACGGCAGGTCCGGATCAATGTTCAGCCATAACGGTAAAACCCATTGCCGCATCAGGTAGAAAAAAGCAGAAGCTTGATTTGCTATGTTGCCTTGTAGAGAGTTGAGCTGGGCACTGCGTTCCATATGCGACAGGTAGCCGTCGCTGAACAGAAAAGTCAGTGTGCCCAGAATTAGGACCAGCCAGCTCGGCCATTGCTGTGTCAGGGATCGTTTCCATTTGCCGCCACAAGTATATTCCCACAACAACAGGGCTAGCGGAAAAGTCACGGCGGTTTCTTTTACGCCCAGGGCAATAACAAAGAGCAGCGGAGTCAGCCCATATATTTTGGCGCTGTTTTGCTGCGTGCGTCCGCTGATGTAAGCGAGCAGCCCTGCCAAATAGAACATCGTCATCAATGAAGTGGATCGACCGCATATATAGGTGACCGCCTCAGTATTGACGGGGTGAGCGGCGAACAGCAATGCGACGAAAATGGGAACTTGCCGGAGTTTATCCTGCTGACTTTGATGTAGCACAAAGGCTTGCGCCAACCTGTAGACCAGGTAAGTATTTACCATATGGATCAGCAGGTTGGTGATATGAAAACCGATCACACCTGTGCCCATAGTCCAGTTGAGTGTGTAACTGAACTTGAGCAGGGGCCGGATGCCGGTGGATAAGCCTTCTGCCCATCCTGCCCAAGAGTGTACGCCCGGATTATTGATGATGACGTTGTAGTCATCGAACTGGAATGAGCCGTTAAGTGCATTCGCATAGCAGATTGATACTGCCAGCATAAGCCACAGCATTACGCCGAAGTGCGTTTCAGGAAGCCGCGCGGGCATGATCGAAAGCGAGATCGAGGATTTCTACAGCATCCCACCAACGGTTTTTGCCATTCAATATCACAAGCAGCACCTCGTGGCCACTCCGTTTGGCAAAGGCCACAAGACACTTGCCGGCATTCGGTGTGTAACCAGTTTTGAGGCCGAGTGCGCCATCGTAGCGCCCGATCAGCGCATTCTTGTTTGTTAGCTTGTAACGTTTCTTGCCGTCTAGCGTGGCGATCTGCAAGTTTTTTTTCGAGGTAATCTCGATCAATGATGGGTATTTGAGTAACTCATGCGCCAACCGCGCAAGATCATGTGCGCTGGAATAGTGTTTAGTGGCATCGTGCCCGCAGGCGTTGGTAAAATGTGTGTCGCGCATACCAAGTTTTTTTGCGCGGCGATTCATCCGAACCACGAAGCCTGATTCACTTCTGCCCAAGTGATCAGCCAGCGCATGGCAGGTAT
>JBDSEJ010000177.1:0-3455 GCA_039920105.1 Candidatus Nitrotoga sp.
ATTGTTGCCAAAGTGGGAAGCGCAGTCTTTTCGGTGCTGAAATTCATGCATCAAATGTTATTGCTCTTCAATTCGGAAATAGTTTTGCAAGAAGCTCAATTTTAAATTAATAAAAAAAGTCCGCTAAAGCGGACTTTTTTTCAAGAACCTAACTTAAGGGGCCTGAATATTAGCGGCTTGCTTACCTTTAGGACCTTGAACAATATCAAATGTAACTTTTTGACCCTCTTTAAGTGATTTGAAGCCACTCATAGTAATTGCGGAAAAATGCGCAAATAAATCTTCGCTGCCATCATCGGGAGTAATAAAACCATATCCTTTTGCGTCATTGAACCATTTAACTGTACCGTTTGCCATGTCTTACTTCCTTAACTAAAAAACCGGGTGGATTCCCGTTAAACTGTTTGAATTCCAAGAGCGTACATGGCAATACCAGTACTGCAGGTAACTTGCATTCAAACACCCATGCACTTTTTACTCCTGTTTGATCGATTTCGTCAAGACTTAAACACTTTATTTTTAGAATAGTATTTAAAATCACTTGAAAAAACCTCATGAATCATCGAACATACGCTTTACATAAATATAACAACAACAACTATGGCAACGAAATATGAAAACACGCCCCTATTGACAACAGAATTAAGCAAAGTAAAACCACCAAAACTATATAAGGTAATACTGTTTAACGACGAGTTCACCACAATGGATTTTGTAATAGAAGTATTACAAACTTTTTTCTCGATGAACCGTGAACGCTCCATCCAATTAATGCTCAAAATTCATCATGAAGGGTTGGCAATATGCGGTGTCTATACCAAGGATATCGCAGAGACGAAGGTGGCACAGGTATCGGCATTTGCCAAACAGCACGGACATCCGCTACGATGCGAATTAGAGGAAACATAAATTATGATCGCGCAAGAACTTGAAATAAGCCTACACTTGGCGTTCGTTGAAGCACGCCAAAAACGTTTCCAATTTATTACAGTGGAGCACCTGCTACTAGCCATGCTGGATAACACTTCTGCGGCACATGTATTGCGCGCCTGTGGGGCAGACGTTGAAGAATTGCGTGCAGTACTAACCGACTTTATTAATACTCATACACCAGTCGCGCCCGGAAGCAGCGAAGTGGACACTCAACCCACTGTCGGATTCCAGCGAGTCATCCAACGCGCAATTTTACACGTGCAGTCATCTAATAAGAAAGAAGTATCCGGCGCCAACATTTTGGTTGCCCTCTTTAGCGAAAAAGATTCCCATGCCGTGTTTTTCCTGAATCAACGTGCCATCACCCGGCTGGATGTAGCAAACTACATTGCACATGGAATCGATAAATCAGCCCAATCAAGCACTCAAAAGCCAGCAGATGCCGAAATTGAACAAGAGCCGAGCCAAAAGAGCGCACTGTATGACTACACGCTTAACCTCAACGATCTTGCTATGGCTGGCAAAATAGACCCACTTATCGGGCGAGAAACCGAGCTGACACGAGTTATCCAAACTTTATGCCGCCGCCGGAAGAACAACCCACTACTGGTTGGTGAGGCTGGTGTGGGCAAAACCGCAATTGCCGAAGGCTTGGCGCGCCGAATTAAGGAGAACAAAGTACCAGCAATTCTCAAAAATGCTCATATATATTCATTAGACATGGGCGCATTGCTAGCCGGCACTAAGTATCGCGGCGATTTTGAGCAACGCCTTAAAGCTGTACTAAAGGAATTAGCCGATGAGCCACATGCCATTCTGTTTATCGACGAAATACACACACTTATAGGCGCAGGCGCAGCTTCGGGCGGCACCATGGACGCATCCAACTTACTAAAACCCGCACTTTCTAATGGCACACTTAAGTGCATAGGCGCTACTACTTATCAAGAATACCGCGGCATTTTCGAGAAAGATCATGCGCTATCGCGTCGGTTCCAAAAGATAGATGTGTTGGAGCCTACAGTTGAGCAAACCATTGAGATTCTCAAAGGGTTAAAGGCTCGCTTCGAGGCTCATCACGGTATCAAATACAGCTCCGCTGCATTAATCAGTGCGGCCGAGCTTTCATCGCGTTTTATTAATGACAGACATCTTCCTGACAAAGCAATTGACGTAATAGATGAAGCGGGCGCGGCACAACGCATACTGCCGAAATCAAAACAGAAAAAACTTATCGGCAAGCATGAAATCGAGGACATCATTGCCAAGATTGCGCGTGTACCCTCACGCACTGTTTCTTCCGATGACCGCAATCTGTTGAAAACGCTAGACCGTGACCTTAAAACGGTAGTGTTTGGCCAGAATGCCGCTATTGACGTTCTTGCACGCGCCATAAAAATGTCACGGAGTGGCTTGGGCAATCCACAAAAACCCATCGGCAGCTTCTTGTTCTCTGGCCCTACAGGTGTAGGCAAAACAGAAGTAGCGCGTCAACTGGCCTTTGCAATGGGCATGCCACTACACCGCTTTGACATGTCAGAATATATGGAACGCCACGCCGTGTCGCGTCTTATTGGAGCACCACCTGGCTATGTTGGCTTCGATCAGGGTGGTCTACTCACTGAAGCAATAAACAAGCAACCTCATTGTGTGTTACTGCTAGACGAAATCGAGAAAGCACACCCGGACATTTTTAATATTTTGTTACAAGTGATGGATCACGGTACACTCACTGACAACAACGGACGCAAGGCGGACTTCCGTAATGTAGTTATTATTATGACCACCAATGCGGGTGCCGATGCGTTAAGCAAGGCACAAATTGGCTTCACTAAGAGCGGCGTTAGCGGTGACGAAACAGCCGAAATCAAGCGGCTTTTCACACCAGAATTTCGTAACCGAATAGATGCTACCATTTCCTTCGCCGCATTGGATAAGGAAGTCATTCTGCGCGTAGTAGACAAATTTTTGATGCAACTTGAGGAACAACTACACGAGAAAAAGGTTGAAGTCATATTCACCGATTCTCTCAAAGACTACCTTGCCAAGACTGGCTTCGACCCACTAATGGGTGCACGCCCGATGGCGCGCTTGATTCAGGACACCATACGAAGCGCGCTAGCAGATGAGTTATTGTTCGGCAAACTATCCAATGGCGGCAAAGTGATCGTCACGATAGATAAGGACGAGAAGGTGCAATTAGAGTTTACGGAAGCAGTTGTTGTTACCTATTGACTCGGCACTATGAAGATTGAATCTTTCACGGTTAATTGAGTCCGAATTGTATGAATAAAGAAGATGCAAGGTTTCAGACATTGGAGCGGTTTCATTAAAGGCGCAAGCAAGTCGTGCGATTGCATCGTATATGGATTGGCGTCTTGCGCATAGTTGAGCTATGCGGATTTCCTACCCGACTGTGCACGGCATCGTTGACCGGTACGAGCAATTTGGGGCATAGGCGATCATGACCACGCCGAGAGGCAGACATTGCGGCGAAGTCCGCTAACTGACGAGCAATAGTG
>JBDSEJ010000178.1:0-6371 GCA_039920105.1 Candidatus Nitrotoga sp.
GGCGCGTTGCTCGATGGGGGGTGATTACCTTTCAACCAAGCTTGTATCCGATCAGGCTTTTTTTTAGGCACGTATATTTGGTTTTTGTGGCGTGAATCCCCAATGTGCAAGTTATTTTCGTATGCTGCGCACGTGTAGTTTGATGTCGTACTCCTGTTCGATGAGCTGTCCTACAGCTGCTCGACTCCACTGGAAGAAATCCGTTTTGAGTTGTTCCGGTCGCATGTCGATGATGATGCGCTGGATTATATCTTCTTGCAAAGCCGTAAGCGTGCGACCGTCACCTCTGAAGCGTTCATGGCAGGCCGGGCGTATGACAGCCTGCCACCGCATCAAAACGATCAATGTTGGCGCAAACAGCTGGATACGGAGTTGGCTCCAATGTTTGTTTTCTCGCGTTTCTTTGTCCAAATACTCAGAGGTCGAGCTCCAAGCACCAGTAAAAATCGAAGTTTTTGCTGGCTAAGTATTTCAACATAATATGGGAACTTTTAGAAAGTATTGGCAACGAAGTCATTCAGGGCAACAGTAAGAGTACAAATGCCGCTTTGGTTTTAAGTTTACGAAGTTTGCTAGTTCACCTGAACTTTTAAAAAAAATAATTGGATAGGTTAGTTTGCGTGACTGATGGCCGAAGCATAATTGCAGCCGTTACGTTGATTGATTTGTGTCTGCACTGTGATGGATGGTAGTCGAAAAACTCCAGATAAATTCCGGTATTTTTAAATGCGAATAACCTAATGATGTAAAAAAATCATAAACTACTTGACCATGAAAAAATTATTAATTTTAGCCTATCGAATCAAACACCTATTGCTTCTATGTCTGGCAGCCTTTTCAACTTCTCTGGTTGCCGCTCAAGAAACAGAGCCTACACCTATACTTTTGCACGCCGCGCGAGTTTTCGACGGCAATGACATCAGAACCAATACATCAGTATTAGTAATAAACGGGAAGATTGCACGAATCGACACACGTGAATCATTTAAAACTAGTAATGCTCAAGTCATTGATTTAGGTGATGCAACTATACTGCCTGGTTTTATCGAATTACACGCTCATCTTACATTTCAGAATGTTCCAGCTGATATTGTTCTAAAGCATGGATTAAGACGATTCGCGATTTAGGAGGGTCTGTTCACAGGCCGTACGTTGGTAAGGGAAGCTTACGCGTACTTACTTCTGGGCCGATTATCACAGCTCTTGGTGGTTATCCTATTCCAAGCATAGGGGCTGCTAACATTGCAACAGCTGTAGCTTCAGAAGTATAAGCTCGAGAAGCTGTCCGAAATCATATTTTCGGAGGCGCGGTAGTGATTAAGATTGCGTTAGAACCCGGTGGAGAAGCAGGGGCTCCTTGGTCATCTGGTCATGTCCATCATAAGCAAACAAATGGAGAGCATGTGGCACCCAATCATAATTCCACACACAGTGCTCACTCCTTGAAGCAATCATGGCTGCTTTTACCAGAAAATATTGTAAGAGCGATTGTGGACGAAGCACATAAAAATGACCGTAAAGTGTCGGCACATATTGCTGAAGAAAGAGGTGCTGAGGTTGCAATTAACGCAGGTGTCGACGAATGGGCACATGTACCTCGTGACATTATCCCCGAGTCGTTGCTAAAAAGCGCGGTGGCACAGAACGTAAAAATAGTCACTACACTGGATACCCATCGCGAGATGTTCGGGTGTATCTCGAAATGCCAGCTTGTTGGCATCACTGGGCGCTGATTTTTTGTACGGCGCTGAAATAGCGCATCCAGACATCCCTTGGGGTATCGATGCACAAGAGCTTATCTACATGATGCAAATGGCACAAATGAAACCCATTGATATCTTACGAAGCGCCACATTGAAGGCAGGCCAGCATTTGAATATACCCCTGCGGGGAAACCTGCAATCCGACGCGCCTGCAGATATTATTGCAGTAAAGGGTAACCCAACTCATGCTTTTAAAATTCTGAAATATCCTGACCTAGTCATTTCAGGTGGCGAAATTGTAGTAAATAAATTTTAAAACCAGAAGAAATACACTAAGCCAGATTGACCAATGCGTGATCGAAAATGAGTTTGGCGGAAGCGGCATACGGCGACGTCGACATGGCAAGGTATTGCCATCACTTGATTTTCGATGTGTTGGAGCGAACTGCAAATTAACTTCTGAATCTACTTTTATAGAGACGCTGGGAGTTCAAACGATTGAACATGAAAATGTCATCACATCAATAAAAAATTTTCCGGAAAAGCGATCGGCGATCTAGTGGTCTGATGCTCCGGGATTTTGCAAGTGGCTGTAAATAATACCAATCGAAATTGTACTTTCAAAGGAGACCCATGTTAAAAACTCAAACCATTGCTATTGTTAAATCCACAGCTCCAATTCTTGAAGAGCATGGCGAAATACTTACGCGACATTTTTACAAAAGAATGTTTTTGCATAACCCTGAAGTCGCTCCTTTATTCAATTCGGCAAACCAAGAGGCGGGGCTTCAGCAAAAAGCATTGGCTGGCGCAATTTGTGCTTTTGCTGCAAATATAGATAATCTTGAAGTTCTGGGTGGCGCGGTAGAGCTAATAGCGCAAAAACATGCATCCTTGCAGATTAAGCCAGAACATTACCCCGTTGTGGGAGAAAATTTACTTGCTTCCATTCGTGAAGTTCTCGGTGAAGGTGCCACGGATGATGTGATCAACGCATGGGCGGAAGCTTATGGTTTTTTAGCTGACATTCTGATTGGCCGTGAAAAGCAAATTTATCATGAGCACGCCTTCATGCCGGGTGGAAGGGAAGGGTTTAAATCATTCCGAGTAATCAGAAAAGAGGTGGAAAGCGATGTGATCACCTCTTTCTATTTGGCCTCGGTAGATGGTGGCAAGCCTTCAGCATTCAAGCCTGGCCAATATATCACGGTGCGTATGCCGAGCCCATGTGGCCATACTACCATGCGAAACTACAGCCTTTCGGATAAGCCAGGACAGGAGTGGTTCCGCATTAGTGTAAAACGTGAGGTAGGGCAAAAAGTCAGTACGCCTGACGGTTTTGTTTCCAATTTTTTACACTGTAATGTTGATGTAGGTGCAACACTGGAAATTGCCCCGCCTTGTGGCGAGTTTTTCTTCGATGTTACCGAAAAACATGAGCGGCCTATTAGTCTTGCTGGCTGCAGGGGTGGGAATTACACCGTTTTAAGCATCCTGCTGAGCGCTCTTGATGCAATGCCTGACCGCCAAATTGTAATCATTCACGGTAGCCTGAATGAAGGTACGCAGGCTTTCAGAAAAACAATCGATGCGCTGGCAGCCAAGCATTCCAACCTGAAGGTTCGCTACTGTTACAGTGATCCCGCAGAAGCGGGAATTGCACGAGAGGGCAATGCCAGCACAGGTTTTATTGACGCAAAGTTGATTGAATCTTTGGTGCCTGACCGTGATGCGGATTATTTTTTCTGTGGGCCACAACCTTTCATGGTAAACATTTATCATGAGCTGCTTGTCTGGGGAATTCCTTCGGCGCAGGTGCATTTTGAATTTTTCGGTCCACGCCAGGAATTGAGAAAGCCGCTGACTCAATTGAAGTGTCCTGTGTAAAGTAGGCTTGCACAAAACATACTAAGTGCCGGCCATCAAATAGTACGATGCATCATAACCTACGAGGGCAGGAATATGAATGCTCTGATCAATCTGCTTGATGGCCGAATATAGGGCACCTCTAAAAACCGGTGGTTTTCAAACTTTAGGGCCTAAACTTTATTAACTCGGCCGAACCCGGTCCAATTTCTGCGGTGGCTTGCATAATTTTTCGCAATTCCATCCCGCTTCATTCAACTGCACTTCCCGCGTTGCACTCGGGTAGCCCTTGTCGGCACAGACCTCCCGGCAGGTGTTGGTCGGGTCCAGCACAGCGTCAAAGTGCTGGTTGTCATGGGTGCTTGCCGTGTCGGTCTCGCTCTTGGGGATCACCTTGTAGCGTCGGTCTAAGTTCACTGACGCTTATAGGCATGATGGCTCTTGCCATGCTTCCTGGCCTATGTGGCTTCCAGGCCCTTCTGGCGGTGCTTGGCCGGCCCCCAGTTACAGGCATGGCGCCTTCCTTGAGCTGTTTCTTGTCGTCCCGGGTGAAGTCCTGATTCGGAGCCGGAACCAGGGTGTCGGCCGCCGCGAACGATGTAAACATGCTTAAGCAGTTGTCGCACCATGCCATCTAATAACGCTTGGTTGCCCACTTCGCCGATTCGCTTCTCAAAGGACCAGACAGTGGTGCGATCCGGAATACTGGCCGAATCAGTCAGTCTACAGAAACGCTGGTAGCTCATCAGGTCAAGCAGTTGATATTCAATCTGTTCATTCGAGAATTTGTGGCACCGCTTCAGAAACAGAATACGCACCACCGTCAAATGCCACGAGCGGATCGCACAGATGGTCTATCTTCTGCCACCGGTCGGCGGCAAACAGGACTTTCTTGATCGTACTATGGAATTTCATCGGTATCGGGCAGGGCTTGTATTCAAACAGGAGAACTTTTTCTATGAGCTTCATGAAAATGGATTTTTCGCGGTGTGCTATAGGTAAGTCCGGCAGCTCCTGGAGATTAAATCTAAATTAATAATTGTGCCTACAAATATTGCATTCTGTCAGTAATATTAATATAATTAAGAATCATTATCATTAGTTGTCTTATTATGTTAAGCAATTGGCAACTCGCTTGTTAAGAATAAACTTAACATATTTGTTATGTAGGATTTTATCCTTTGACTAATAAAGCAGGCTTTGTTTTAAGAAGAGTTTGAATTTTTGGTGTGTAAAACAGAATTTTCACCCCCAGCTAACGCATTTAGTGTGATCCAATTATTGGCTCGTCAATAGTCATAATATGGAACAATAACAATGCAGAAAATTGTCTTGGAAATATGCGTGTAGCACTTTTGTTACCAGATTATGCCCACTTTCGTTGGGTAAATTGCCTTGTTCATGTGAACTTGTTCGACAGGCTGTTGAAAAGTACAGTTGAATATCCATGCTACGAAGCAGGACCAACTTGGTATGGGAAATTGCTGCACATCATTTTTTTCGAAGAGCAAGGACTTGCCTCATTGATAGGTGATAAGTTGGATTTTGCCAAATCATGGCGATCAATATTCGGAATCAAAAAACATGGATAAAAGCGGGACACAGGCATTCTTGGCTGTAGCTATGCATGCTGTAGCATGGATTGGGTATAACCCATATCTACGGGGATAAATGAATCCTCTTGCGTATATTTATCCTGCCAACCCAGCCTCGCGTGAGCGGGCGGTTGTCGTCGCGATTGTTTTGGTGCTGCACTTGGTCGTTTTGTATCCCACGATGGCCCAATTGCATGGGGCTTCAAAGCCGATGCGTGAGATGAAGGTAACACTTGCTATGGCTGATAAGCCATTAGCACCGTCTGTATTACCACCAGCTTCTGTTCCTTCCTTGCCTGTTAAAAAACAGCCGCATGCTGCCAAGTCAGCACCTGAACCGTTACAGCCTGAGCCAGTTGCACAGGCAGTTCTGGAAAAAAATCCAGATCCAATACCGGACGAAGCCGAAACGGCACGCATTGAATTAGAGCGAGAGGCTGAAAAAATCAAGTTAGAACAAGAGGCTGCGCTCGCCAAAGCAAAAGCGGATGCTATGGCGCGTGCAGAAGCTGAAGCGTTAAAACTCAAAGCAGAGCAGGAGGTGGCTAAAGCCAGAGCTGAAAGAGAGGCTGCACAGGCAAAAGCTAAGGCTGAGGCCATGGCTTTGGCAGAAGCTGAAGCGGCAAGACTCAAGACTGAACAGGAGGCGGCTAAAGCCAGAGCTGAAAGAGAAGCAGCACAGGCCAAGGCAAAAGCTGAAGCCATGGCCTTGGCAGAAGCTGAAGCGGCAAGACTCAAGGTAGAGCAGGAAGCAAAAGCCAAGGAAAGAATAGATGCCCTGGCTAAGGCCGAAGCCGAAGCAATACGTCTCAAATCTATGCAGGAAGCCATAAGAGTCAAAGCAGAACAAGAAATAGCTCAGATACGGGCAAAAGCTGAAGCCATGGCGAAGGCGCATGCCGAGGCAGCACGCATCAGGGCGGTGCAGCAGGAAATGGCTAGTGCCAAAGCAGCGCACGAAGCTGCGCAGGCCAGAGCCAGAGCGGAAGCCATGGCGCGTGCAGAAGCTGAAGCTGCACGTGTCAGAGCGGAGCAGGAGGCGAGAGCGAGGGCAGAACACGAAGCTGCGCAGGCCAGAGCCAGAGCAGACGTCATGGCGCGTGCAGAAGCTGAAGCTGCTCGTGTCAGGGCGGCGCAAGAGGCGAGAGCGAGGGCAGAGCACGAAGCTGCGCAGGCCAGAGCCAGAGCAGACGCCATGGCGCGTGCG
>JBDSEJ010000179.1:0-4577 GCA_039920105.1 Candidatus Nitrotoga sp.
TGGCGGCCATTGCATAAGTTTTTGTGTATGCGAGGGGGGCGAATAGCCTGCCTTCCTGCCCGTCCAGCGTTAATACCGGCAGAAAGGAGATGGTGATTACCAGCAGCGAGAAGAACAGGGCCGGGCCTACTTCCAGCGAACTTGCTTTCACCACCTGCCAGTAATCGGGATTGGCTCCGCCACGCTCCAGATGCTTATGCATGTTTTCGATCATCACTATGGCAGCATCAACCATTGCGCCGATGGCGATGGCGATGCCCCCCAGCGACATGATGTTGGCGCTGACGCCCTGTTGTTGCATGATAATGAAAGCGGCCAGGATGCCGATGGGTAAAGTTACAACTGCCACCAGCGATGAACGCAGGTGAAACAGGAAAAGCAGGCAGACCAGCGCTACTGCCAGTGATTCTTCGATCAGTTTTTCGAATAAGGTGCTGATGGCACGCTTGATCAGGCCGGAGCGGTCATAAGTTACTACTAATTCCACTCCTTGGGGCAATCCAGCTTTCAATTCTTGCAGGCGCGTTTTGACCCGCTCTATTGTTTCCAGTGCGTTGTTGCCGTAGCGCATCACGACGATCCCGCCGACTACCTCGCCCTCGCCATCGAGATCAGTAACGCCACGGCGCGCTTCCGGCCCAGTCTGGATGTGCGCCACGTCCTGTAAGTGTATGGGGATGCCTTGCGCGTCCGTGCCGAGAGGAATTTGCCGAAAATCCTCCAGCGTTTTGAGGTAGCCGCGCGCCCTGATCATGTATTCGGCGCGCCCCATTTCTACTACTGAACCTCCACCGGACAGGTTGTTGTCGCGTACTGATTGCGCCACTTTGTCCAGTGTCAGTTGATATGCGGCCAGCCGGTTCGGGTTTACTTCGATCTGGTATTGCCGCACCATTCCACCGACACTCGCCACTTCGGCGACGCCGGGCAGGCTTTGCAATTCGTATTTCAGGAAGAAATCCTGTAGCGCACGCAATCGGTCGGGATCGTGGCGATGCTGACGATCGGTTAACGCATATTCAAAAATCCAGCCTACGCCGGATGCGTCTGGACCGAGTACTGGCGTGACACCTGGCGGCAACTTTCCCGCCATCTGGCTCAGATATTCGAGCACGCGCGTGCGTGCCCAGTAGGGGTCGGTTCCATCCTTGAAAATGATGTATATAAACGATTCGCCGAACATGGAAAAACCGCGAACCGCGGTCGAGCCGGGTACCGACAGTAGCGCCGAGGTAAGCGGGTAAGTCACTTGGTCTTCGACTGCTTGTGGCGATTGGCCAGAGTAAGTGGTTTTGATGATGACCTGGACATCAGAAAGATCGGGGATTGCGTCAAGTGCAGTATGACGCAAGGAGTAAATCCCCCAGGCGCTGATAAAAGCTGCGAGCAGCAAAACCAGCAGATGATTCCGTAATGACCAGGATATAACGCGTGCAATCATGGGTGCTTCTGCGATTCCTGCATGCGTTGCGCGGCCTCTTGCAGTGACGAAGCCGAGTCCAGCAGGAATTGACCGTTTACTGCTACTTCTGAACCTTCCAGTAGGCCATCTACAACCTCGATCCAGTCTCCGCTTTCTATCCCTGTCTCAATATTAACAGGAAGAAAATGCCCTTTTCCTCTGTGCAAGATTACGAAGTCTCCCTGTCCAGTGTGTATGACTGATGAGCGCGGCAAAACGAGGGCTTCGTGAGCCTCGGTGTGGATAGTCACGTCGACAAAGCTGCCAGGACGAAAGCGCAGATTGGTATTGTTCAGCGTTACCCTTGCTTTGATTTTATTGTTTTCAGCAATAGGGTTGATAAAATCGAGCTTGGATTGGATTTCCTGTCCATCGGGGCTTTTTATGGTTACTGCATCGCCCTTCTTTACCCGGCCAGCCTGGTCGGGATAAAGCGTGATGTCAACCCATACCTTGGAGACGTCAGCCAGCGTAAATAGGGTGCTGGAAGGGGTAACAAAGTTACCTTCGCGTGCATTGATTTGTTTCACGACCCCCGTTTCACCAGCCAGTATTTTAACCACCTCAATGGCTTGCAGGGAGTCCTCCATCTGGTGAACGGATCCGATGCCAAGATCTTTATAGAGAAACTTGGTTCTTTCTCTGGAAAGTTCTTGCAGAAGATCCATCACATATTGGTTTTCCACCAGTGGAGAAATGTCGCCTATTGTTCTTAACGTCTGATCACGGCGTACCATATACCTCAAATACTCTTTTTGCTGTGCAATCAAATCGGGAGAGTAAATCTCATAGATTACTTGACCTTTGCGAATTTTCTGCCCGACTGAATTTATATTCAGCTTCCTGATCCAGCCATCAACCTTGGTGTGGACATTATAAAGTGAGTCTCCATCGACTATTACGTTGCCATAAGTGTGAATTTCCTGACTAAACGGAGCTACTTTTATACTTTCTAACCTGACACCAAGCTTCTGGATGGTTGATGTGTCGACATGAATGCCATGGTCATGGTTGTGAGCTGTGGAGTCTTTTGACTGAACCAGATCCATGCCGCAAATCGGGCAAGTACCCGGGTGGTTTTGCATGATTTCCGGGTGCATCGGGCAAATCCAAATTTTTTCCTGACCGGCTTTGCTTATCTCAGAAAAAGTTAATGTCTTGGCACCGGGAGCTACGGTTTCAGGATGTCGCCATGAAATAGAAATGCGCTGACTAATGAAATACCACGCCAGAATTGCAACTCCCAGCAATATTATTATGGCCGCTATTTTTTTCGTCCTATTGGCCATATTTGATGGTCCGATTTCCTCTGGTCTGTAACTGATCAAGGCGTTTTATGTATGACGCAGGTTCCAGCTATGTCCCTATTATTTATGAATAATATACGAATGCCCTTGTCTCAATGGAGGGCAAGTGTGAGCTTTAAAAACTTGTAAGAGGGGAGATACCTTGATGCTGAAAAAACCGCCTATTTGCCCTCGAAGGTACGTATGAATTGAATCACGTTCCAACCGTCTTCCTCGTTTATATCTGTACCAACTCGAATCGGCATCCCGGTTCCTGGGCTACCATTTTTTAAAACCCACATTAATTCCCCGTCCGTGCGTAGTTTCTGCCATTTCGCATCGGTAAAATCACGCGAAGCATGACCGGGTAGATTGACGCCCGTTCCATCCTTGCTATGGCAGGTTACGCAAAAACCTGCCCCAAAATATATTTTACGGCCTGCTTCAATTCGTTCTGGTGTTACGGGATAAGGACTTTTTACTTGCTGCTCATGCGCAATAACTGTCTTGGGCACACGTGGCTCATAGACGTCTTTGTGAAAAGCCAATGTGCTTTGCGAGCCGATGCTCAGAAAGATGGCAATCCATACCCACATTTTTTTCTTTAAAAAAAACATGACATCACCTCACATTTAATATTAAGAGGCACAGGGCTCATCCAACTATGGATAAACCCTGTGCCTCTTGAATAATCAATTAACTTTATTTTTTAGGAGCGCCTGGATCCTTGGCAATTTTTCCATGGAGTTCTTCCCAATGTCCAACTGATTGAGGAATGCCGACAGAACCGTCAGGAATGGGCGCGTCTTTAGGCCAGAGATGGAAAATAATGCCATCGGTGCCGGCAACATAATCAGCCAATCCTTTTTGCTCTTTTGGGTCAGTTGGATTGACTATGGCAACGCGACCAGTTTCTATCTCTTGTTTATGATCGTGCCAATTTTTCTCATGCGACCATTTCGGTATGGCTGACCGGGCTAATTTTTTGGAAACCATATATTCAATTTCGGTCAAACGAGCGTTAGGCTCTGATGATTCGAACAAGATGCATTGAATTACATCGTCATTAATCGGTTTGCAGTAATGATGAAATGGACCGACAATTTCCCCATCCATGACATGTGGTGCCACAACATGAATGGTATAACCTGTCAGAGGGTTTTTATCCGCCGCAAAAGCGGGTGCGGACAAAAAGCCGGCCGTGATTAGTGAGGACACAAGTGCGCAGACGTTGCTGATTTTCATGATTGAATCTCCTTATATATTTTTATAGTTAAAGTCTGGATGATTTCTATAAATTACATGTTTATTTATCATCACTTATGGACTTATATTCCATCTGTAATGAAAATACGCATTTCAACGCCCCCTTTACAATTTGACATGTAAAGTAATTAACTCTATACCTTTCAATAGTTGCACTAAGGCACTGTGATGCACGGAGTGAATGGACAGGTCAACAGGGCACCTCAATTTATACCTCAAGCACTTGGAGGTCAACGTTATTTGCTATGTCTTGCTTAAATGTTTAGAGGAGGCAACTGCCTCCTCTAAATTAACGATGTAACTTTATAAAAACTATCTGATCAAGATTTGATCGCCGCGCCCTTTTTTAGGATCAGCGTCTGGCTTGTTCATCAAAACTGTGATTGCACCGCGTAACGCCGCTCCCATTGCATGATCGACGATTGCGACATTGGTGGGACGGTCAGCTGGCGAAACAATATCAAACGTAGTACCTTCAGATACTCCCACGTTGTATGTTGCCATCCCGTATAAAGTGTTCTTCGGATTGCCGTTGATATAAACACGATCCCAAATTCCTGCGA
>JBDSEJ010000180.1:0-2145 GCA_039920105.1 Candidatus Nitrotoga sp.
AACTGATGAAGTTAAATACTTGTCTGCGATTGAGGAGGGTAAGTTTACCATTGCTCAAGCCAACGCTGAGCTAGACAGTAAAGGGAAGTTTACCAATGACGTGATATCTTCACGGCAGCACAATGAGTTTGTGTTGGCTTCTCCAGAACACATTGAATATATGGATGTGGCACCGGCTCAAGTGGTATCAGTGGCGGCGGCGCTGATACCATTTTTGGAACATGATGATGCAAATCGAGCTTTAATGGGCGCGAATATGCAGCGCCAAGCCGTGCCTTGTTTGCGTGCAGAGAAAGCGTTGGTCGGAACTGGGGTGGAGCGAACTGTTGCAGTTGATTACGGCACCACAGTGCAGGCATGGCGTGGCGGGTTAATAGATTACGTTGATGCTGGCCGCATTGTGGTGCGTGTGAATGACGATGAAACTAAGCACGGCGAAGTCGGAGTGGATATTTATAACCTGACCAAATACACCCGCTCCAATCAGAATACCAATATCAACCAGCGTCCGCTGGTCAAAATGGGTGACGTGATTGCTCGTGACGACGTGATCGCTGACGGTGCGTCCACAGATATGGGCGAGTTGGCTCTAGGTCAGAATATGCTGGTGGCATTCATGCCCTGGAATGGTTACAACTATGAAGACTCGATTTTGATTTCTGAGCGCGTGGTTGCAGAAGATCGATTTACATCTATACATATCGAAGAGCTTACAGTGGTGGCGCGCGACACCAAGCTTGGTTCGGAAGAGATTACTCGTGACATTCCTAATCTGTCCGAGGGTCAAATGGCGCGTTTGGATGAGTGTGGCATTGTGCATATAGGTGCGGAAGTTGGAGTTGGTGACGTGCTAGTGGGTAAAGTTACACCCAAAGGTGAAACTCAACTGACTCCGGAAGAGAAGCTGTTGCGCGCTATTTTCGGAGAAAAAGCATCCGATGTTAAGGACACCAGTTTACGTGTGCAGGCGGGAATTTCAGGAACAGTGATTGATGTTCAGGTGTTTACGCGTGAAGGGTTACAGCGCGATCAGCGCGCTCAACAGATTATTGACGACGAATTGAAACGGTACAAGAAAGATTTGGCGGATCAAATGCGTATCGTTGAAACCGATGTATATACTCGTCTGGCTAAGATGTTATTGGGCAAGGTTGCTAATGGAGGGCCAAAGAAGTTGGTCAAGGGAGCCAAATTAACCGATGAATACATGTCTAGCTTGGATCGTCATCAGTGGTTCGACATACGTCTCAGCAGTGAAGATTCTGCATCACAATTGGAGCAGGTCAAAGAAGGTCTGGCGCAGAAGCGTTTGGAATTCGACGCTGCGTTCGAATTAAAGAAGCGCAATTTGACTCAGGGCGATGAACTTCAAGTTGGCGTACAAAAGATGGTTAAGGTATATGTTGCTGTGAAGCGCCGTTTACAACCTGGCGACAAGATGGCTGGACGTCATGGTAACAAAGGCGTGGTGTCACGCATCGTCCCGGTAGAAGATATGCCCTATATGGCGGATGGCACGCCAGTTGATATCGTGCTGAATCCGCTTGGTGTTCCATCGCGTATGAATGTGGGTCAGATATTGGAAACTCATCTGGGTTGGGCAGCCAAGGGTTTGGGTCAGAAGATCGGCAAGATGTTGGAGTCTCAAGTCAAAATCGAGAAAATTCGCACCTTCCTCGGTAAGATTTATATGCATGATCAGGCAACGGAGATTGCTGCGTTCAGTGATGAGGAAGTGTTAGACCTTTGTCGTAACCTGCGTGGTGGTGTGCCGTTTGCCACGCCGGTGTTCGATGGTGCGAACGAAGATGAAATTAAGGATATGTTAGAGTTGGCGGACTTGCCACGTTCAGGTCAGATAACGCTATTTGATGGGCGAACGGGAGTCGCATTTGACCGTTCTGTCACGGTTGGTTATATGCATGTGCTGAAGTTGAACCACTTGGTGGATGATAAGATGCATGCTCGTTCCACTGGCCCGTACAGCTTGGTAACACAACAACCGCTAGGTGGGAAGGCGCAGTTCGGAGGCCAGCGCTTTGGTGAAATGGAAGTGTGGGCGCTGGAAGCGTATGGCGCAGCCTACACGCTGCAGGAAATGCTTACGGTCAAATCAGATGACGTGGCAGGACGCACCAAAATTTA
>JBDSEJ010000181.1:0-3537 GCA_039920105.1 Candidatus Nitrotoga sp.
ATAACTCATGGATAAATTCTATTATTTATATGATTTAAATGCGTATTATAGTATTTATGGAATTTTAAGTCCGACAGGCTGCTAGAGTGGATGCGGAAACTTTGCCTGCTCCGCCGAATGGGTAAGAAAACCTCCACAACACGTGCGCCCAAATTTTTCGCATCTATGCATCCGCATCTACGTATGCATAGATGGGTAGAGCAGAAAACAGCCTTGCAGCTGCCCTCCCTCATAAAACCGTGCATGCAGTTTTGCGAGTTTTTGCACTGTGACAGGCAATCAGGCCGCGCCGGTGTGGTTGCAAACCGACTGGATACTCGGTCAATTTGCCGAGGAGCGTAGCCACGCTATCAATCTGTATATTGATTTTGTCCGGGCGGGCGTGGGGTTGCCGAGTGTATGGGATCAACTCAGCGGTCAGGTGTTTCTCGGATCGGAGGCGTTTATTAAGCGCATGCAACGATTGACTGATAAATCCACTATAGGTGAGATACCGCGCGCGCAACGCCGCCCATTGGCAAAGCCACTGGACTATTACCAGAACAAATATTGTGACGTAAAAGCGGCGATGGTTGCGGCCTACGCCACTGGCGACTACTCTATGCAAGCGATAGCTGATTTTTTTCAGGGTGCATTATGCTACGGTAAGTAGAGCGGTAAATCAGAGAAAGAAAGGGAATGTGTGAATGCAAAACCTGACTCTAAAGCCTTTGCGCTAAAGTCTTTGCGTTCCAAATAAACATGCACTAACGAGGAGGGTTAAGACATGGCATTAAAAATAATTGGCGCTGGTATGGGTAGAACCGGAACTGCATCATTGAAAGTGGCTCTTGAAACGCTGGGTATTGGTCTCTGCTACCATATGAGTGAGGTTCTAAAAAATCCTGAATGCATTCCAGATTGGGTCAATGCAGCTAAAGGCAACGCTAATTGGGACAAAATATTCAATCGATACTCTGCCACCGTTGATAACCCAGGATGTAACTTTTGGAAAGAGCTTGCAGACTACTATCCTGAAGCGAAAATAATCCTGACCGTTCGTGATGCAGACAAATGGTTTGACTCTACCAATGAAACTATTCATTCCGCAGAGTTTGCCAGTTTCATTAAAAATAGTCCGTTTGGAACAATGGGGAAAAAAACGATTTGGGATAAGATGGGAAATCGTATGCAAGACAGAAAGTATATGGTCAATTTCTTCAAAAATCGTACCTCAGAAATAATTGACTATATCGCACCAGAAAGATTGCTTGTCTATCAGGTTAGTGACGGCTGGGAACCGCTTTGTACTTTCCTCAATATTCCAGTACCAGATACGAAGTTTCCTCGTATCAACAGTCGAGATGAGACCAAAGAGATGCTGGCAAACTTGATTGCCAGCAGTGGGGAGCAAGTAAGTGAAGAGGCTATGGCTGCGGCTGCCAATCAGCTGCATGAACACTGATCCAAGAGTGGCTAACGATTAAAGTTAGTATCAGGCACCGAATGTACAAATTAATTATTAAAAGAAGGTAGATTTGAAAGCATTTAGATTGGTTAGTCTGTTAGAGGGTACCTCTTATTTACTTATACTAAGTATTACGCTTGGTATCATTAGTCGAGATTATGTTTTCCCTGTAGGTGCCGCGCATGGAATTTTATTCATCACATACCTGATGTTATCTCTTCATGCTTCGCATAAACGAAATTGGCCTTTAATTGTTTGGCTTCTTGTTTCCTTGGCATCTATTGTTCCTTTTGCCTTTATAGCCGTCGAAATCTTTCTACGTAAAGAGTTGGGCAAGGTTGAGGTATCAAGCCAAGCTTAGAGCAAATAGCCCACAACAAGCCAATCATACGGGACTAAAACCAGTTTGCTATTTTCGTACCTCAACCTTTTAGCAAACAGCTTTTAGTCCCTAGATGGGGCAATGTGATGTAAAAGCCCGCGATGGTTGCGGCCTAAGGCACTGGAGACTACTCTATGCAAGCGATAGCGGATTTTTTCAGGGTGCATTACGCTACGGCAAGTAGAGCGGTAAATCAGAGAAAAAAGGAAGGAAATGTGTGAATGCTAGCCTGACCTTAAAACTTGCAACCGTTAGCGCGGTCGGAGGACGGCTGAGCTTGGACGTTAGTTTCTACAAAGGTTACGCAGATGTCTCTCGAAGCTAAGGTTCCACCTCCTGCGGTCGCGGTCGCCGCCGCGCTCATCATTTGGAGCATCTCTCGGCTTGCCCCACAGGTGGCAATTCCTACAAGCATTCGATTGGTCACACCTCTCGCAATCGTCGTTGCAGGTCTTGCCTTCGCTGCCGCAGGCCTTCGATCGTTTCGCCGTGCGCGAACGACGCCCAGTCCCACCAAGCCAGAAGATGCCTCCTCGTTGGTCAGCACGGGCATCTACCGGGTCTCCCGAAACCCCATGTATCTGGGCGTCGCATTGGTTCTGGTCGCCTGGGCGGTTCTTTTGTCCTCGGCCTGGGCTCTGCTCGGAGTGGCAGGCTTCGTGCTCTACATCAGCCTCTTTCAAATTGCGCCGGAAGAGCGTGTTCTCACGAGGCTCTTCGGTGGCGAGTACGAGTCGTACAAGGCTCGCGTGCGCCGGTGGCTGTGAAACCTAACCCCTCCATCGAGCGGACGCACAAGAGCCAGCTTCGCTGTCTCTCAAGCGCCGCTCATGTCGAACGTTAGCAATCAAAAGGAGAACAACAATGAATCACAGTCCAAAAGCCCTATTTATATCTCATGGCGGGGGGCCGATGCCGCTACTTGGAGACACTGGGCACAGTGAGATGGTCGCATGTTTAAAGGAGTTGGCTGTGAACCTGCGTCGTCCTGATGCTATTGTTGTTGTTAGTGCGCACTGGGAAGAGGAGGTTGTCACGATCACTGCCGGTGAAACGCCTCCGTTGATATATGACTACTACGGCTTTCCGGAAGAGTCCTATAAGATCGAATATCCATGTCGGGGTGAGCCAGCATTGGCGCGCGAGCTTTATCAATTGCTGACCGAATCGGGGATAAAGGCAAAACTGGATCGGGAACGAGGATTGGATCATGGCGTATTCGTTCCTCTTAAAATTATGTATCCCGAGGCAAACATTCCCTGTGTTCAGCTCTCTCTTTTGGCGTCTCTGGATCCTTTGAGCCATATCGCCATTGGGAAGGCTTTGCGCGGTTTGAGCCGGGAAAATGTATTGCTGATCGGCTCAGGTTTCTCGTTTCACAATTTGAAGGCATTTTTTGCTCCCGAGACCACTGAAATACAGGAATTGAACCATGCCTTTGAGCAGTGGTTGCACGACGCATGCTGTAGTTCGGCGTATTCCGAAGAAGAAAGAACCAGAAAATTAAGCCATTGGTCAGAAGCGCCAGGCGCCCGGTTTTGCCATCCCCGGGAAGAGCACTTGCTACCACTTCATGTTTGCTACGGGGCCGCCCTTAAGCCATGCTCCGAGTCGCTGAATCTCAACATCATGAACAAAGAGTCGAGCATGTATGTGTGGTGAGCCGACTGCTAACGAATAAGGCCAGGTTGTGATCGCTAAGCGAGCC
>JBDSEJ010000182.1:0-6841 GCA_039920105.1 Candidatus Nitrotoga sp.
TTTGATTGCCGACGCGAAATCAGGTGTGTCTGGCGCGGGACGTAAGGCAGAGGTTAGCATCATGTTTTCCGAGGTGGCGGACAATTTCAAAGCTTATAGTGTATCTGGGCATCGTCATTTACCAGAAATTAGTCAAGGACTTGCGCGAGCGGCACAACAGAATGTTGGCCTGACCTTTGTGCCACACCTTACACCAATGATACGCGGCATTCATGCCACATTGTATGCGCACATACAATGTGATGCCGACCTGCAGGCGCTATATGAGCAGCGTTACGCCAATGAGACATTCGTGGATGTAATGCCAGCCGGTAGTCATCCGGAAACGCGTACGGTACGCGGTGCGAATTGCTGCCGTATCGCGGTACACCGGCCGCAACAAGGTAATACTGTGGTTGTATTGTCAATAATTGACAATCTGGTCAAAGGTGCGGCCGGTCAAGCGGTGCAGAATATGAACATTATGTTCGGCCTACCCGAAACGACAGCGCTGACCAGCATCCCCCTGTTGCCTTAGAACGTCGATAGTCATTTTTTCAGCTTACCTAAAATCAAGAAGCTCATAAAACTCAGGACACTATCCGAAAATCTCGTTTTTTTGAAACCCCTTGTTTCATTTTTGAAAAATTCTATCGCTTCATAAAGTAGACGGAAAACGTTAGAATTGCGGTCTTTGCAATACTCTTAAGGAAATTCAACCATGTCTATGGCTGACCGCGACGGTTTTATCTGGTATGACGGCAAACTCGTACCTTGGCGAGACGCCACAACTCACGTATTGACACATACACTGCACTACGGCATGGGAGTGTTTGAAGGTGTGCGTGCATACAAGACTACTCAGGGCACGGCAATCTTCCGCCTTAAGGATCATACCGACCGCCTGTTCAATTCGGCATATATCTTCAAAATGAAGATGCCATTCGACAAAGAAACTCTTATGGAGGCGCAACGCGAAGTAGTACGTGCCAATAATTTGGAGTCCTGTTACATCCGCCCCATTGTGTTCTACGGCTCAGAAGCTATGGGTATTGCCGCCACTGCTGTTAGCACTCATGTCGCCGTTGCAGCTTGGCCTTGGGGTGCGTATCTTGGTGTAGAGGGAATGGAAAAAGGCATTCGTGTAAAAACTTCCAGTTTCACCCGCCATCACGTAAATATAAATATGTGCCGTTCCAAATCCGTCGGTACTTACACCAACTCCATTCTGGCTCATCAGGAAGTGGCGCACGATGGCTATGACGAGGCTCTACTGCTGGACGTGGATGGGTATGTGGCGGAAGGTGCGGGCGAGAATATATTTATTGTCAAAAAAGGCAAGTTGTACACACCCGACCTGACTTCCTGCTTGGAAGGCATCACGCGAGACTCCATCATCAGGCTGGCAGCCGGTCTTGGCATGCAGCTGATCGAAAAACGCATCACGCGCGATGAGGTATATTGTGCCGACGAAGCATTTTTTACCGGTACTGCGGCAGAAGTTACGCCGATATGCGAGCTGGATAACCGCATCATAGGCAATGGTACGCGCGGTCCGATCACAACGCGCCTGCAAGCGCTGTTTTTTGATTGTGTCAGCGGAAAAAATTCGCAATATGCCGATTGGTTGGCACACGTTTAAAGGGAATTATATGCAAACCGAACATGCCAAGCTTCGCTACATAGAGGTGTCCGCCGCGGACTTGCCGCTTTATTGTCCGATGCCTAATACGAGCCTATGGAATGCACATCCCAGAGTGGCAATCCCAGTCGACAAGATCGGTGAAGCACGCTGTCCCTATTGCGGCACCCTATACAAGTTTAAGGGTGATTTACCTAAAGGACATCATTAAAAAATTTCGATCAGACGCAGAGTCATGGAATAATTTAAGTCGAACCATATCAGGATCGAGCATTTTTGCTATCACGCTGGCGCATGACACTTGATAAGGTCATGCGCACATTACTTTCCAATTCATGGAGTAAAACCTTGCAAAACTTACCCAAAGAAATTTTCAAGGCCTACGATATTCGCGGTATTGTTGGTAAATCACTGACCCAGGAAATTATTGAGATTATTGGCCATGCCATCGGCTCAGAAGCCACAGCACGCGGCCAGCATACAATTGCAATCGGTCGTGACGGGCGCCTGTCTGGCGTCGAGTTTACCGCCGCTTTGGCTCGTGGCATTCAGAAGAGCGGCATTAACGTCATTGATGTTGGGCGTGTTGCCACGCCCATGGTGTATTTTGCAGCTTATCACTTGGACACGCATTCTGCAGTTATGATCACCGGTAGCCACAATCCCCCCGATTACAATGGACTGAAAATGGTACTGGGAGGTGAGACGCTCTCTGGTGACACCATTCAAGCTTTACGAGCACGTATCGAGCAAAATAATCTCAGTCATGGTGCGGGCGCTTATTCGCAATATGATATAGGCCCCGTTTACATTGCCCGCATCGTTTCCGACATCAAGTTGGCACGGCCAATGAAGATCACGGTCGATTGCGGAAATGGTGTGGCCGGGGATTTTGCCGCCACTTTGTATCGCCAGTTAGGTTGTACTGTCACGGAATTGTTTTGTGAAGTGGATGGCAACTTCCCTAACCATCATCCTGACCCTTCACAACCGGAAAACCTGCAAGACCTGATTCATGCACTTGCCAGCAATGATAGTGAACTGGGCTTGGCTTTCGACGGTGACGGTGACCGCTTGGGCGTCGTCACTAAAAATGGCAATATCATTTTTCCGGACAGGCAGTTAATGCTGTTCGCCGCCGATGTGCTGACACGCAACCCTGGTGCAGAAATTATCTTCGACGTCAAATCCACGCGCAAGCTGTTTGGCTGGATCACACAGCATGGTGGTAAACCTACACTCTGGAAAACTGGCCATTCCTTCATCAAGACAAAAATGAAGGAATGTGGGGCATTGCTGGCAGGCGAAATGAGTGGCCATATATTTTTCAAGGAACGATGGTATGGCTTCGATGATGGCCTATACGCGGGTGCCCGTTTGCTTGAATGTTTGAGCAAACAGTCAGATGCCAATGGCCTGCTGAATGGTCTGCCCAATTCAATTAATACACCGGAACTGCAAATTAAGCTAAAGGAGGGTGAGAATTACGCATTGATCACACAGCTGCAGAAAGATGCCAAATTTACCGAGGTAAAGGACATTATCACCATAGACGGCCTGCGCGTTGAATATGCGGACGGCTTTGGCTTAATGCGATCGAGTAATACAACGCCAGTGGTTGTATTACGATTTGAAGCAGATAATGAGGAGGCACTCACCAGAATTAAGCAAGACTTTCGCCGCGTGCTGCTGAATGCCAATCCAGGGCTACAATTACCATTCTGATGCGAGTTTCTTGGGTTGAAAATACTTCGCGCTATGCGGAATATTTTTGACTTTAAGCGGCATACAGCTGTAATTTATGTGTTGCTTAAAACGACCGAAGTTAATAATCAAAGTTAATAATTGAAATAAAAATTAATCGACAAAATATGATCGTTCCGATTTACTGAAGTAAGTGGCCGGTTAATATACTGATTCATATAGCCAATTTCAGATTTAATTTCTTTATTAAAATTATAGCCTATTCCTATGAACGCTCTATTTTGATCGAATCCTTTACGAGGTCCCCAATCGTTGTTGTTGAGATTTAGAAAATATTCCTCACTGGCCACTATGCTATAAGCTGGAGCAGCAGTCAGTGGTACAGATATTTTAAACATTTGCCGAAAACGTAAACTGGTATCATCACCCAAACGAGGTGCTAAACGTTCTTCCAGGCGACTTCGACTGGTGAGTGATCCGAATGAAAATTTATTGTTCCACAATAATTGTTGCCAGAATCTCCGTTCGTTAAATGTCGTTTTGGAAAATGGTTCTGCGGTGGGAATTAATGCATATCCCGCCCAAACGCTAGTCGTATTGTTAATTTCATATCCCACTCCTGGACGAATGATAGCCTGAGAAAAGCGCGACGTGTCATCGCCAAAACGTCCTTGGAATTCCGCCCAGTATTTGAATTTTTTTAATGCAGGATTGACATTCTCCAGGCTACCAACCGCCGTTGCAGTGCCCCATGTTTGGAAATCGTTAATATCATTTGTGGCAATAACTGGGCCAGAAAGTAATAAGCCAGATATTGTTAATGCCCTAGACATATTTAATTTATTGAGCACTGTGTTCTCCTCGCCATAGAATATTTGGTATGAAAAATTTAAACTAACAAACTGAAAAAAATATTATTTTTAAAAGGTTTAACTTTATTCAATTTTAGGCATTCAGCCTTCCCTTTTTGTTTCCCGTACGGTGACATAACTAAAACTGAAATGTTAGAAGCCCTTGTTGTCTACTACTGATGGCTGCAACTACGTACTTAACTGCAGCTCCTATTAAAGCTGAGTATCTGAATTTGAGGGTTAGATGCTAACTGGCAATGAAGGCAGCCTCCATTTCGCAATGGCATTGCTTTTCCTGATTTACAGCCATAGCTACCTTTTATAGTACTAATACAACCAACAAAATTCAGCAATATTGCCCGGCAGCATAACCGGATGCCCATGCCCACTGAAAATTGTAGCCGCCAAGCTGGCCAGTTACATCAATCACTTCTCCGATAAAATAGAGACCGCTCACCTCATTGGCTTCCATGGTTTTAGATGATAAGGCACGGGTATCAACTCCACCGCAGGTTACTTCTGCCTTGGCATATCCCAAAGTGCCGCTAGGCGTAATTCTCCAATTGTGCAGTTTGGCGGCGAGTGTAGCAATCTCTTTATCTGAATACTGATTAAGTGGATTGTTTCCAGAAAGATTGCTTCCGTCTAACTGGGCGCACCATGTTTCAATAAATCGCTTCGGCAAATATTGCGCAAAAAAATTGTTTAGCAACATGCGGCTGTCTCGCTGCTGCGCGAACAATTTTAGTGTGTCATGATCCGGCAGCAAATTAATGTGTAGCGGCTGGCCCGGCTCCCAATAAGAGGAGATTTGTAAGATTGCAGGGCCACTGAGGCCACGATGGGTAAAAAGTAAATTTTCGCGAAATACCTGTTCACCATAACTTACCACCGCATCCAAGGAAATTCCGGCGAGATCGATATATGGCGCCCAATCATCCGGATGAAAACTCAATGGAACCAGTCCCGGCTTGAGTTTGGTCACTGGGATGTCGAATTGCTGCGCGAGTTGGTAACCGAACGGTGTTGCACCAATCTTGGGAATAGACAGGCCACCACTGGCAATCACCAAGGACTGCGCGTGAAATTTGCCATGATTGGTATTGCAGCTAAATCGTACGACCGATGGATGCGAATTGTTTCTTACTTCAGGCCCCCCATCTGTTTGCGGGAAAATGTTGCTGAGGCGTTCTACCTTATGCACTTCGCAAGACATGAGCAAACTGACACCTGCAGCATCGCATTCGTTTTTTAGCATTGCAATTATGGCTGTCGATCCTTCGTCGCAAAAGAGTTGCCCAAGCTTCTTTTCGTGATAACCGATGCCTTGCTGGTTAAGCCATGTGATGAAATGTTGGGGGGAGTAGCGCGCCAATGCGGAGCGACAAAAATGTGGATTATCAGATAAATAATTTTCCGGCTGGGCATACAAATTTGTGAAGTTGCAGCGGCCACCGCCGGAGATGCGAATTTTCTCCGCCAATTTTTTAGAATGATCAAGCAGCTGCACAGAGCGCCCTCGTCGTGCAGCCTCAATGGCGCACATCATGCCAGCTGCCCCGGCACCGATGATCAACACATCTACATTGACAATCGTCACGTTGAAAAAATAGCGTTGTTCAACAGTCTGTCAGCTTGGTTATGCTTCTAGTATTATTAATCATGGTTGCACCTCCAAAAGCTTTAACTGATTCCACATACATATTCCCTTGCTTGCTTTATCGAGATCGTCCAACTGCTGAGCGTGTTGCGCCAATTCATCCGCGTTAGCAGGCAATACACGCAGTTTTAAACGTGACAAATCTGCACAAACCATGATCGAATCTTCTTCCCGTTCATTGTTCCCGTCATCCAGCAAACTTTTCTGTCCGCGCGTCATGGACAGATAAACCTCCGCCAATAGCTCGGTATCCAATAGCGCGCCATGCAAAGTGCGGCGAGAATTGTCTATCTGGTAACGGTCACATAAAGCGTTCAGATTGTTTTTTTTGCCGGGATGCAATTCCTTGGCCAACTTCAGTGTGTCAATGACACTGACACAATAATTATTTAACACAGGCAGCCCGGTGAGTTCCAGCTCCTTATTGAGAAATCCGACATCAAACGGCGCATTGTGAATGATGAGTTCCGCACCGCTGATAAACTCGAGCAGCGCTGGTGCAATCTCAGCAAATTTTGGTTCATCCTGTAGACGCTCCAGCGTTAGACCATGCACCTCAGCTGCTCCAGCATCAATCTCGCGCTCCGGGTTGAGATAGCGGTGAAAACGCCGATCAGAAACTTTGCGGTTGCATATCTCGATAGCCGCCAGTTCAATGATGCGGTGGCCTTTCCCTGGATCCAAACCGGTGGTTTCGGTATCCAACACGATTTGTCTCATTTTATGCTTTCGTTCAACAGTTGCTCAATACCTCGATTGGCCAATTCATCGGCACGCTCGTTACCCGCATGCCCGGCATGACCTTTTATCCACACCCACTGCACATGATGCTTGCTCGCCAACTCATCCAGTCTGCGCCACAAGTCCTCGTTTTTGACAGGTTTTTTGTCGGCCGTCTTCCACCCACGCCGGGGTTTCCCTTGCAAGCCCCATCAGTATAAATTTCTACTACATCTTCACCCACTGTCAGAATTTCGCTCATTCAGGTTCCGTTTTTGTGCACTG
>JBDSEJ010000183.1:0-3961 GCA_039920105.1 Candidatus Nitrotoga sp.
TACTTCACCCACTTTATATTGTTCATGCATTCTTTCGAACTGCCTCGAAGAATATTGTTTAGGTAAAAATAAGGAAATTTCTTATTTACTTATTTTTGCTGTCATTTCATCATGCAGCTTCCATAGCTAAATTTGCGTAGTTATTTTCGCATATTGACTTTGGATGGTTACAAGCAGGAAATGAATCGTATGGTTTTTTCAGCTTTCTTTGCACATTTTTTAAAATTGTCTCAACAGGTGGGCCAATCTAAAAACTGTTTCGTTAGGTTCAACAATAAGGAGATTATTCATGAACAATGAGATTGCTCAGAGTTATTTAGGTGTGACTGGTCGCACCGATACCAGATTTGGATATATCAGATATTCCGTACAGGATACAGAGAATATTTTTGACAATAAGCCACTATCGCCTCTACGGTGTGGATATGGGGCTTGTTCGAAATCCGGTTGTAACTGCAAAGGATACGAGGGCAATGCCTCGACTTGTGCCAACCAAGGGTGTGGTCATAGTTATCAAGATCACTGGTAAAGCTCTAGAATACACAGAGGGTCAATGGCCTATTGCCCTTGGTGAAGGAATGGCAAAAAAGACCCCATCCTTTAATAGTTGGGCGAATATCGTCTAATTTTAGAGCGGCGCTTCCTGTAGAGTGTTGACGCAGGTCTAAAACTGTCCAGATAAGCCCATTTTACGGATGAATTTTGACCAGATTCCACCTGTCCTGCTTAATTTTTAAGCAGAGTAGGCAGAAGTGATTAACATGGTCATATATGCAAAGATTTGACGGATATTTTTCTGTGAATATCTAACTATCAGTGAGGTCCAGCGGCGGACAAGTCTATCGCGTAACATCATCAAGAAGTGGCTGCAAGAGCCCAACGGATCCGAACCCAAGTCAAAGCCAAGACTATCGTCAAGCTGACCCCAATTGTACCCGAGCAATTTGCTGACGCTGGAAGTGGATTTACACCGCCCAAGCGGATCGGCGCACTGCTTTGATGCAGTACGAGGCAATACAGAAGGAAGGTTTCACTGGCGGCAATACCATCGTCACTGATTTCCTCCGCAACCGGCGCAACCAAGCTGGCACTGATGCGCCGAATCGAAGAGCAGCATATGGATTGGCCATTTGCCGGAGCACGCATGCTGAGACGGTTACTCATCTCCGATCTGGACTCGAACCAGGTACCTGCGGATTAGCAGGATAGACCATTCAGCAAACATCAGCTAATAAGTAGCCGATTTCAAAACGATTTTCATATTTCATTTCGATCGTACACTGCCGATTCAACCTATGCCGTTCTTCCGATATAGCACATACACTCCCTCTGAAGCCGATACAAATCAACACAATGCGATTTTTTCTGCCGAACTGAAACAGAGCTGAACCCGAGGTTCTCCACAAAAATGACCTCCGAGCGCCAAAAAATAAACCCAGGGGGAGTAGGGGAGGCAAAAATCTGGAGTGCTCAAAAAGTGGTATTCAGAATCTGGATTGAGAATCACAATGCTCAGTGGTAAGGTGCCCAATCGATAGGCGAAAAATGATCCTATGACGACGCGAACGGCTGCTATCTGGATGCCTGTTTAGTGATGTGGCTAAGTAAAGTTTAGTTGAAGCCGATATAAAGTTCATACAACTTCACAATAGATTGGTGATGGATTATGAACAAGAAACAATTACCCGCTAGATTGCCTGCTAGGCCTCCTTATACGGTTGGACCGAAATACCTGCCGATACTATCTGTCAACAATGAGAACACCAAAAGCAGGTTCAATTGGGATGAGGATGAGCCATTAGTGAAGGTAGTCCGCGATTATCTGAGGTACATTGCTTACAAGACGTTCCGATAAGGTGTAATTCGCAGCGGCCAATGCTCAAGGTTTCTTCCGTCACATTACCTCCGGCCTTAACGACCTAACGACGGCGGAGAACGTTGGCTCACAACCCTTGTGTGACTTCCAAGCGCGGCAGCTATCCGATAACGTAATTGATGAATCTCACAGGCAACATCGTGCCCAAAGGCATAATTGAGAATTCTCCCAACCTGCCATTGGCGAGTACAGACTAGCCATAATTATTTCTTCAGAATGTTCTCATCAGAACTTAATAGTTTCTTGACATCGGGAGACAATTTTGTAAGACCGTAGCTTTCCCCTAGTTTCATAGCATCTTCAATAGATGCACCATGAATCCAAGCCGCACGTAATGCCATCAATGCAGCTACTCTATTGCCTGATGAACAATGAATTAATACCTTTTCCTTTTCTAATTTGGTTAGTACAGAGTTCAATAAATTGACGTTTTCTTTAGTAAGATCAGAACTTTCAACAATAGGAATGTTGTAATAAGCCATACCTGATTTAGTAACGATTGCAGCTTCATTAAAATCGGGCATTTCATTGGGTGCGCGTAAATTAATGACATGCTTCACACCTGCCTTACTGAAGGCTGTGAAATCATCTGGTTTGGGTTGTGCGGCAATATACAGATTAATGTTGGGGTGCTTTAATCCCGGCACCCCTTCCAACTCCTTTGGTATTTCAGATGCCCAGTTCGGTAGCGAAAAGGTAAAGAATGAAATGATTATCAGCAGGGCTGCAGAAAAAGTTTTTAACATGTTCATTTCTCCTGAAATTATGAATGACTAAGAAAGCGCTACATTAAGTTTCCACAGCACAAGCGAGTTAGAAAGGCTAAGTGCAACTATTTCAGGCCTGTTCCTTCAGCAACCTGACAACTACTTTCGCCCAATAACCCCATTGCCTATATTTTATTTTACGCGCGGATCATTGTGGCACTGCCGACTCACGCTGTCGCCGCGCCGCATAGGAGTGCAAGTGGGTTATTATAAGATCGAGTAGTGGAGTAGGAATACCTGTGCGATGTGCCCGACGGCGCATATCGCCGAATATGTGGTCAGCCTCGACACGGCCGCCGCGCTCGATGTCACGCAACATGGAAGACGTTAAAATCGAGTTGCGCGAAGTCAGAGTTTTGCGCGTTTCTTCCAGCCGAGTCTCATTTTGCGGGTAGCCTTCACCAGTCGCGATTTTTACACAATTATCTAGCAATTCCAGCGTAAGCGCTTCGCCATGCGTTGTTTCCATAATGTCTCCGATGCTGGCGCGCATCAGGCATGTCATGCCTGCAAGTGTTGTCAGAAGCACGAATTTCTCCCACATATCTTGCATGATGTTTGTGCTGTTCAACACCTCAACCGGCGTAGATTTGAACATCCGCAGCAAGGCTAGGGTGCGCGCATCCGGCTCCCCGAAGCGCGGCCCGAAAGCGATTCGATGCCCATTACTCATATGTTGTACATTACCTTCGGCGTCGACTGTGACGGGAATATTGCATAAGCCGCCTAAAACGCGCGTAGCGCCGAATGCTCGATCCAGCGTTTCAAGGTGCGCCAAACCGTTTAGTAACGGAACCACAATAGTTTGCGGGCCGACCGCCGGCCCGACTGCGTCAATCGCATCTTGCAGGTCATATGCCTTGCAGCTTAGCAACACGCAATCGTATACACGCTTGAGGTTTTCGCGCAGGACAGTATTCACCGGACAGTGGATGTCGCCCAGAGGGCTTTTTACGATCAGGCCATGTTCTTTCAGTTGCTCAGCTCTTTTTTGACGAACGAGAAAAGTCACGTCCGAACCAGCCTCGATGAGCCGTCCGCCGAAGTAGCCGCCAATCGCACCGGCACCGAGAATAAGGATCTTAATAATATTTACCCCCATAGCGATATGTTATTCGAGGGATAAATTCAAATATAGGGGAACATTCATATTTATCAAGCGAAAAGTTGAAACCCAAGGATTGAGACATTGCGTTTTTTCTTTGGTTTTGCAGGTTTTCCTTGCTGGTGACCTATTGGGACGCGGCAGTCGAAAAATTTCCTGACTTAACTTAGCCAGAAAAAATTATTCATATTCGGGACATCAACTCCGCGCCCT
>JBDSEJ010000184.1:0-1726 GCA_039920105.1 Candidatus Nitrotoga sp.
AACAATGGAAAATGATACTGAGCGTGTCGCCAGCATTACTCGGTGGCCTTGGATAATTAATTCTGTTTCTAATGCGATTTAGAATAAGGCAATCAAGCTAGCTGAGCTCGCATTAAGCGCATCTTCAAGTAGCTGGGGACTATGTTGCATAGCAGGACAGGGAACGCAAGGTAACGACGACCGAATCAAAGCACAATTTTCCAGTGGCAAAAATCTGCTGGGGAAATTTGGCAAGAAGGCATCATTGAAGCCGTAATGGTGACTGTTAAGGTAATGCATCCGAACACTAGCAGGGGTGATAAACACATTGATATCTTCTGCAATCATCAGCGGACACGAGCACGCCTAGACTACATGACACCCGCTGCATTCATGAACTGATGCTAAGAAAATCAGCTTGCTGATTAAACCTTAAGATTTCACTATTACCCCCTCCTAATCAAGTTTGCACCAGCTTCTTATGGGTATGAATACTCATAAGCATGCCGAAACCTAGCAGTAATGTAACCATAGATGTGCCGCCATAGCTAATAAGTGGTAACGGTACACCCACAACTGGCAGAATGCCGCTCACCATGCCCATATTTACGAAGGCATAGGTAAAAAAAGTGAGTGTAATACTACCGGCCATAAGACGTGTAAAGTAAGTCGAAGCATTGGCGGTAATGACGAAGCCACGTGCAATGACGAGCAGGTACAAGCCTAATAGTATAAGGTTGCCGAGTAGACCGAATTCTTCCGAATACACCGCAAAAATGAAGTCGGTCGTCCGCTCTGGCAGAAAGTCGAGATGAGTCTGAGTGCCATTAAGATACCCCTTGCCAAACATCCCGCCGGAACCCACCGCAATCATGGCTTGAATAGTATGATAACCCCTGCCCAACGGATCCTGCGCCGGATCAAGCAGCATCATAATGCGGTGGCGCTGATAGTCGTGCAAGGTGGACCACGCAAGTGGCAAACTTGCCATTATCACTACCAAAAAAGTCAGCATGACACGCCAGGATATACCGGCAAGAAATAACACGTAAAATCCACTTGCGGCTATCATAATCGACGTGCCCAAATCTGGCTGGCGCGCAATTAGCGCCACCGGCAGCAGTAACAACAAGGTTGCGACGAAATAATTTTTTAAAGTCAACATGGCTTCGTGTTTTTCAAAATACCAAGCCATCATCAACGGCACGGCTATCCTCATCAGCTCAGAAGGCTGGATAGTCGTCACCCCAATGTTTAACCAGCGCCGAGCACCGTTCGTAATCTCGCCGAAAAATGCCACGGCGATCAGCAGCACCACACCTAGCAGGTAGGCTGGCACAGCAGCCCGCATCAGATAGTGAAGCGGCATATTGGCCACTATCCAGAGTGCTGCGCACGCCACAAGTATATTTGTCAATTGCGCCAAAACACGGAACCAATTACCGCCACTGGCGCTATAGATCACCACCAAGCTAACCATCAAAAGCAATCCAAGTAAACTCAGCAGAACTGGGTCAAAGTGTGCGACGAAGCGTTGCCATACACGTCGTCTAATCATTTTCCATTCCTTCTGCCTCATCCTCTAAAAGCAAGGGCTGGGGTATCTTACCAAGCAGAAAATAATCTAACACCTTGCGCGCAATCGGTGCAGCAACTGAGCTGCCGTGCCCTCCGTTCTCAACAAGCACTGCTAGCGCGATCTTAGGTTGATCGGAAGGCGCAAAGGCCATGAACCAAGCGTGGTCGC
>JBDSEJ010000185.1:0-1956 GCA_039920105.1 Candidatus Nitrotoga sp.
ATCGATGGCTTCATGATCCAAGGCGGCGGCTTCGAGCACGGCATGAAAGAAAAAACCACCAAGGCGACAATTCGAAACGAGGCAGCGAATGGCTTGACGAACGATAAATATACCATCGCCATGGCGCGTACCTCAGACCCGCACTCTGCCACAGCGCAGTTTTTCATTAACTTAAAGGACAACATCTTTCTCGACTACACTGCACCTAATAACCAAGGTTATGGTTATTGCGTATTCGGTAAAGTGGTGTCAGGCACAGAGGTATTGGATGCTATCCGCAAAGTCAAGACGGGCAATAAATCGGGGCACCAAGACGTGCCGCTGGAGGATGCAATCATCACTAAAGCGGAAGTAGTGAAATAATTTGTAGAACGGTAGACTAAACATGTCTGCCGAGCTTGAAGTGTCGAAGCAAAAAATAGCCTGGCGGGAATAAATTTCGTCGCGTTTCAATTAAATAACCAAAGACGCGGCGAACCATCGAACAACAAACGCTTTTATAGCAAATTATTTTAAGTCCTTCAGGGCTCTTTACATTCCGTGGCCTACAGTCTAATTATTTCTGACCTGCACCTGTGCGAGGAACAACCGCACAGCATGCAGGTATTTTTGCACTTCATTCAACAGATTGCGCCTGGAGCCGACGCACTATACATAATTGGTGATTTATTCGAATACTGGGCTGGCGATGATGATATCGACGATCCATTTAATCACCAGATAGTCCATGCTTTGAACACACTTTCCGTTAGCGGCACTGCCATCAGCATCATGCATGGCAACCGCGATCTGCTAATGGGCCAGAAATTTGCACAAGCGAGCGGCGCCACACTGCTAACTGACCCTACGCTGCTCGACCTGCATGGCACGCCGACGTTGCTCACCCACGGCGACCTTCAGTGCACTGACGATATCGCTTATCAAGATTTCCGTAAACAAGTACATGAGCCCATATGGCAGCAGAACTTTCTTGCTCAGCCGCTGGCGCAGCGCAAGGCCGCCATTGCGCAACTGCGTGCACGTAGCGAGAATGCAAAAAAACACAAAAATGAAAATATCATGGATGTCAATCTGGATGCTGTTGCAAGCCTGCTGCGCAGTCATCATTATCCGCGCATGATCCATGGACACACTCATCGGCTGAAGCGCCACCTGCATGAGGTGGATGGCCATAGTTGCGAGCGCTGGGTACTAGGAGACTGGCACGATACAGGGAATGCCTTGCGCTGTGATGCTGTGAGGTGCAGCCGGGAAACGATTACTTTGTAGCACGGCACAAATTTTCGCACGGCACGCCATCATTATCTCTGTCCAAGGATTTAACATTACAATGGGATAGATAAAAATTTGCTTCGTCGCAAGAGTTCATTTGTGAACACTTTCGCTTACTACCACAGATAGCATTCTGCGCAACATATTGTTGCTGAGGCGTTGTATTGTCCTTGCGCCATTTATTCGGCGGTATCGGATCGGTCTGCGCCCATAACCCGCGCTTAGCTTTTTTAGCCCCGTTTTGCAAATCCAGCAACACTTCACTCTTGTTAAATCGAGAATACACCCACGCCATTCCGCGTTGAACTTGTTCGTAGCTCACGTTCAGTTCATTTAATTTGATTATCGCTACCAACCGGCCATAATCATCTATTGCTCGGCTATCCACACGCACCTGTTTATTTAGTACCAACTCGGCCAGCGATTGCTTGGACTCTTCACCGAACGCCTGCGCTTTTTCCGGCGCATCGATCTCAGCCAGCCTCACTTTAATCGGCATATTGTCGCGTAATATAAGAACAGTATCGCCATCCATTACGACGATAACCTTGGCTAAAAATTCTTCAGAGTGAGCGGCATTGATTGTACAGAGCAGAAATAGAGCAGCTACAAATCTATTTTTAAGGATGTTTGTCACAGCAACGCGCTTTTTACCAGCGCCAAGCATAATAGAGCGTAGCCCGC
>JBDSEJ010000186.1:0-4853 GCA_039920105.1 Candidatus Nitrotoga sp.
CGGAAGTTCTCCCGAATACGATCGAATACTACCACTGACTCATTGACCGAGTAGCCCAGCACGGCTAGCAGCGCCGCAAGCACAGTAAGTGAAAAATCCCACTGAAAGAAGGCAAAAAAACCGATAATAATAACTACATCATGCAAATTGGCGATAATCGCTGCAACGCCAAATTTCCACTCAAATCGCACCCAAAGGTAGCACGCAATACCAATAGAGACCAGTAACAACGCAAGCGCACCATTCTCCACCAACTCTTTACCAACTTGAGGGCCAACAAATTCGACGCGGCGCATTTCCACACTAGCGTCGTGCAGACGCAACTTGTCGAGAATTAGCTCGCTCAGTTTCGCGCCCACCACATTTTGCTTAAGAGATACCTGCAACAGTACATCATGGCTAGAACCAAAATTCTGAACCAACACATCCTGCAGTCCCATTTCAGTCAGTTGCTCACGCACTTTTTGCAGGTCAGCAGCCTGAGCGTAGTGCACTTCCATCACCGTTCCGCCGGTAAAATCCACACCGAAATTTAACCCCTTGGTTGCGATAAAAAATACAGCGAGAATAAATGTAACCAAAGATATTGTAGTGGTATAACGTCCATAGCTCATGAACGGGATGTTGCGATTGATCTTGAAAAATTCCATTTATTGCCTCTTTATACTTAACCAATGGAAATCTTGGTCAACTTCAGCTTGCGCCCGTAAATCAGGTTAACCAGTGCACGCGAAATCAAGATTGCACTGAACATTGAAGTAAGAATACCCAAACACAATACAACAGCGAACCCGCGTACTGCGCCGGAACCAAACATGAATAGCGCTATACCCGCGATCAAAGTGGTAATGTTGGAATCGAGTATCGTGCGGAACGCCTGCTCATACCCTGCATGGATGGATGCTTGTGGCGTATTGCCATTACGCATCTCCTCACGAATACGTTCATTGATCAATACGTTAGCATCGATTGCCATACCCAACGTTAGTGCGATACCGGCCATACCAGGCAAAGTCAGGGTAGCTTGCAGCATGGACAACAAGGCCACGAGCAGTAATAAGTTAGCGCCCAGTGCTAAAACTGAAACCACGCCAAACATCATGTAATAGGCAATCATAAAAATTGCAATTGCGATAAAACCGATCTGCGTGGACCGAAAGCCACGCACAATATTGTCCGCACCTAGGCTAGGACCTACAGTGCGCTCCTCAATGATCGCCATTGGTGCTGCCAGCGCACCAGCACGCAACAACAAGGATATATCGTTTGCTTCCTTGGTGTTCATTTGTCCGCTAATTTGAACGCGCCCGCCACCAATCTCCTCACGAATTACTGGAGCAGTAACTACTTCACCTTTACCCTTTTCAAATAGCAATATAGCCATACGCTTGCCGACATTCTCGCGCGTAGCTTCCTTAAATTTCCGCGTACCTGCGCTATCCAGATTTATATGAACTGCTGCTTCATTGGTACGACTGTCGAAACCAGGTTGCGCATCATTTATGCGCTCACCAGTGAGCAGCACACTTTTCTTTACCAGTAGCATCGAGCCGTCCCGATCCTTGAACATCTCTGTACCAAATGGTGCAGCAGAGCCTTCGCTGAATTTATGTTCATCATCCACCAGACGCACCTCAAGTGTAGCGGTGCGGCCAAGAATATCTTTCGCATGTGCCGTATCCAGCACACCGGGTAGCTGTACTACAATACGATCCATACCTTGCTGCTGAATTATCGGCTCTGCCACGCCTAATTCATTGACACGATTACGTAAAGTAATCAAATTCTGTTGAATAGCAAATTCCTGAATGCGTTTTTCTTCCTCCGGTTTCAAAGTAGCAAGCAAGAGCATCTCGTTGCCTTCATTCTTGTCGTTAAATGCCAATCCGCCAAAGCGTTGTTTAAGTTCTACCGCACCTTTACTGCGTGTCTCAGCATCTCGGAACTTAACTGTCACCAATTTACCATCACGGCTTACACCAGAATAAACAATATTCTGATCACGGAGGATGCTTCGTATATCGCCTGAAGCGGCTTCTAACGCCTTATCCAGCGCACCCTCCATATCAATCTGCAATAAGAAGTGCACCCCGCCACGCAAATCCAATCCAAGATACATTGGCCTAGCATTCAAAGCGGTTAACCAATGCGGCGAGCGTGACTGAAGATTGAGGGCAACCATGTATTCATCACCCAGCTTTACCTGAAGTATATCTTTGGCCTTAAGTTGACTATCGGTACTATCAAAACGAACTTTAACACTAGTAGGATCCAGCACGACCCCTTCAGCATTCAGATTTGCTGCTTTAAGTGCATCATCCACCTGCTGCAGCAATGCATTATCTGCCTTGAGATTTGCGCGTAGAGGTAACACTTGCACAGCAGGAGATTCACCATAAAAATTAGGCAAGGTATAAATTAGGCCAACAATAAATACGATGAGAACAAGCAGGTATTTCCACAGCGGATAACGGTTCATTGCATTACCTTAAATCGATTTGATAGTTCCCTTGGGCAGTACGGTTTGAACCGCACTTTTTTGAATCTGAACCGTAACGTTTTCAGCGATTTCCAAGCTCATATAGCTTTCCCCCACCTTGGACAAGCGACCCAACTCTCCGCCAATTGTAACGATCTCATCACCTTTTTGCAGGGCAGCCAGCATGGCCTTTTGTTCCTTTGCGCGTTTTTGTTGCGGACGCAGTAGAAGAAAATAAAACACTGCACATATTGCAACCAAAGGCAAAAAATCCATTAATCCAGAACCGGACGCAACCGTAGTTGCTTGAGCATAAGCATTGCTAATCAACATGACACTCTCCCAGTTAAAATTTGAAGCGGCGAATTCTAGCACGATCTGACGCGGGCTTGCTTAAACTGGGTAACGAATTCATCGAACTGGTGGGCTGTAATTGCGGCACGAATTTCACTCATTAGCTCGTGGTAATAATGCAAGTTGTGAATTGTATTAAGACGCGCGCCAAGTATTTCGCCGATGCGATGCAGGTGATGCAAATACGCGCGGGTAAAATTACGGCAAGTATAACAAATACATTTGTTATCAATAGGTTGAATATCAAGTCGATATTTAGCGTTCTTGATCTTAATATCACCGTGGCGGGTAAAAAGCATAACGTTTCGAGCATTTCGTGTGGGCATAACACAATCGAACATATCTATGCCATGTGCGACCGCGGCCACCAAATCTTCCGGCGTCCCTACTCCCATCAGGTAGCGCGGCTTGTCGATTGGCAGCTGCGGCGAGGTATGCCTCAGAATGCGTAGCATGTCTTCTTTCGGCTCCCCAACCGACAATCCACCTATAGCGTAACCGTCAAAGCCGATATTTACCAGCTCACGTAACGATTCATCACGCAAATTTTCAAACATACCGCCTTGGATAATACCGAAGAGTGCATTAGCATTTCCTTCGTGCGCATACTTTGAACGCTCCGCCCAGCGCAAGCTGAGGAGCATGGAATCAGCTGCTAGATTTTGGTCCACATGATAAGGCGTACATTCATCGAAAATCATCACGATATCGGAATTCAGTACCTTCTGAATTCGCATAGATTCTTCCGGCGTCAAAAAGCATTTATCACCATTCACTGGAGACTTAAACTTCACACCCTCCTCGGTAATCTTGCGCAACGCGCCCAAACTGAATACCTGAAAACCTCCCGAATCAGTTAAAATCGGCCTATCCCAGCCCATAAAACCATGTAATCCGCCATGCGCCTCAATAACGTCCAGGCCCGGGCGAAGCCATAGATGAAAAGTGTTGCCTAGCACAATCTGGGCACCAATTTCTCTTAACTCCATAGGCGACATCGCCTTCACTGTGCCATAAGTTCCAACGGGCATAAAAGCGGGAGTTTCAACGACACCATGAGTTAGTGAAAGGGTACCGCGACGAGCAAATCCGTCAGTGGTGTGCAAGCAAAAATCCATCAAAAATATTCCTCAGTCGATATAACTACAACTTTGATAATGGCTCAAAAATTCAAATAGCTTACATAGCCCATATGTCATCCAGCTACTATTTTCACGTCGAATACAACCTCTACTTATGCGTTTTAACAATACTCATGGCTACAGCCACCATCACCCCCATGTCCGCCATATTACCCAGCATAATCATAGTATTGTCTTGCTTTGCAACATTCCCGAAAGCTTCCACAAATTTTTCCGCTACCTTGAGGTTAACTGCTTCCATTCCTCCGGGATACTGGATTGCTAGCGCGACCTGCTGAACGGCCAAAGCGGTGGCTGTGGCGACAGCCACAATGGCCGCAGCTTCGCCTTGAGCGGCATTAATTACCGCTTGTTTCTCGCCTTCGGAACGCTGGATTTAGGCTTCGCGCTCGCCAGTGGCAATTTTAATCTGCTCTTATTTACGCCCTTCTGATGCAGCAATCAATGCACGCATTTCTCGTTCCGCAGTATTCTGCGATTGCATGGCAAGCAGAATTTCCTTGGGCGGCACCAAATCCTTAATCTCATAACGCAACACCTTCACACCCCAACTGGCTGCAGCTTCGTCCAGAGCAGCGACCACGGTACGCAACACCATTTTCATGCCATGATATAACCCGTACCGACTGACCGATGTCCAGGCTTTGGCTAATCATCTTGCCAGTACGTACGCCTTGCATGCGGCGCAATATCACTGTGCCAATTATACTGGCCACCGCACAAAGCGCGATTTGCAGCGGTATGTTAAGCCCAAGTAGTGCCGCAAAAACTTGTTAAGCCTGAAGCGATACTTATTAATAGTATGTAAAAAGTTCCAGTAGCCATCTCTAATGCCAACAGGCCAAAAGCTAAGAAAAACCAAAATATGTAGGACTCAA
>JBDSEJ010000187.1:0-1661 GCA_039920105.1 Candidatus Nitrotoga sp.
ACTCTACTTGGTAGTCATTACACATCTTTGCGGCCCCGCCACTCCCGAAGATGTGTTCCTCATGCCCACATTTCGAGCAGATGTGCGTGCTCATGTTTTCTACGATACCAAGTATTTTTATGCTCACCTTCTCGAACATCTTGAGACCTTTGCGCGCATCCATCAGTGCGATGTCCTGCGGTGTAGTCACGATGATCGCCCCAGTTACGGGCACTTTTTGCGACAGAGTCAACTGGATATCGCCCGTGCCGGGCGGCATGTCCACCACCAGATAGTCCAGCCCATCCCAGCGCGTCTGATTCAATAACTGATCCAGCGCCTGAGTAACCATCGGCCCGCGCCAGACCATCGGCACATCTTCACCTTGAATCATGAAGCCGATGGACATGACCTGCAGTCCATGCCCCTGCATGGGCTCGACTGACTTGCCATCACGCGATACGGGCTCGCCTTTGATGCCCAACATGGTGGGTAGGGAAGGGCCATAAATATCTGCGTCCAGAATCCCGACGTGCGCGCCTTCTGCGGCGAGTGCCAGCGCCAGATTTACCGCCGTAGTGGACTTGCCCACACCGCCTTTGCCGCTGGCCACAGCAATAATATTTTTTACGCCATCAACCAGCTTTACACCGCGTTGCACAGCATGTGGCACTACCTTGCTGCCCACATTCACGGAAAGTGTGTTGATACCCGGTAAAGCACTACGCAGGTGATTTTCCACCATCACACGTATGTCGTCCCACACGCTTTTCGCAGGGTAGCCAAGCTGAATGTCGAGCGATAAATTATCACCGCTGATTTTTATATTTTTTACCGACTTGCCCGTAACAAAATCTTTTTTAGTATTGGGGTCTATCAACTTTGTCAGTGTGGCTTGTATATCTGCGTCGGTAAAACTCATTTGCTGCTCCTGCAATTAAAACGATTGAGCCAAGCATTCTACCCAAGATTCCCCGTCACGCCTATAGCCCAATTTTGCTACAATTACGGCCCTTTACAAGGGGTTTTCCATTTATGCCGCGCAAGATACTTGTTACGTCCGCATTGCCTTATGCCAACGGTAGTATTCACTTGGGTCATTTGGTCGAATACATTCAGACCGACATATGGGTGCGCTTCCAAAAAATGCTGGGCAACACATGTTATTACGTCTGTGCCGATGACACCCATGGCACGCCCATCATGCTGCGCGCCGAAAAGGAAAGCATCACCCCGGAGCAACTGATTGCTCGTGTCGCGGAAGAATACAAGGCAGATTTTGCTGCATTCCACGTGAAGTTCGACAATTATGGCTCGACCCATTCTGCCGAGACGAAACATTTCTCCGAAACTATCTACAAAAATCTCCGGGACGCTGGGCTGATCGAAAAACGCTCTATCGAACAATTTTATGACCCGATCAAGCAGATGTTCCTGCCGGACCGTTTCATCAAGGGCGAATGCCCCAAGTGTGGCGCGAAGGATCAATACGGCGACAACTGCGAGGTCTGCGGCGCAGCCTATGCGCCGACAGAAGTGAAGAACCCCTATTCCGCCGTATCCGGCGCCAAACCGGAGTTGCGCGACTCGGATCATTATTTCTTCAAACTGTCCGACCCGCGCTGCCAGGAGTTCCTGCGCAACTGGACGACCAAAGGTACGCTGCAACCCGAAGCCGCCAA
>JBDSEJ010000188.1:0-1508 GCA_039920105.1 Candidatus Nitrotoga sp.
AACGTGCTCCCCGATAGCATTCCTGCCGCCACAATAACCAAGCTCGCAAAACTTGGTATTCACAACCGCTTCGATTTGGTGCTGCATTTACCGATACGTTACGAGGATGAAACCCGGGTGACACAAATCGTCGAGCTTGCGCATGGCGTGAGCAATCAAGTGGAAGGCGAGGTCATCCACAATCAAGTAATGCTTCGCCCACGTCGAAGTCTGGTATGTCAGTTGCAAGACAGTAGTGGTGTGCTACATCTTCGATTTTTGAATTTCTACCCAAGCCAGCAAAAGCAACTCCAGGTAGGGAAAAAAATCCGCGCCTTGGGCGAGGTTCGCATGGGTTATTTCGGCATGGAGATGGTGCATCCAAAGTGTCGCGTCGCGAGTGAAGGTACACCGCTAAAACAGGCGCTAACGTCTGTATACCCGACTACCTCAGGCTTGCCACAAGCTACGCTGAGCAAGCATATTCAGGCTGCCTTGAATGAGCTTGAGTTGCCTGACACGCTTCCAGAAGTACTGCTCGCACGCTTGAAACTTTCCAGCTTTGCCGATAGTGTAAAGTTGTTGCACAGTCCTCCGTCCGATGTTGATGAGGATACGCTGCTTAAACGCACCCATCACGCTTGGTTGCGCATCAAGTTTGATGAGCTACTGGCGCAGCAACTTTCCATGCGATTACATTACCGCAAGCGGCGCAGTCGCAATGCGCCGTGCCTGCATGCACTCGGACATTTTACCCAGAGACTGTTGAAGACATTAAACTTTAACCTCACCACCGCGCAACAAAAGACCTTGCGGGAAATCAGTGGTGACCTTGAACAAGCGTATCCGATGCAACGTTTGTTGCAAGGCGATGTCGGCAGCGGTAAAACCATTGTTGCGCTGCTGGCCGCCTTGCAGGCGATAGAAAATGGCTATCAGGTGGCATTGATGTCGCCCACCGAAATACTTGCCGAACAGCACTATCACAAATTACGTGATTGGCTAGAGCCGCTTGGTATTAGTCCCGTATGGCTTTCTGGCAGCCTGAAGAAAAAAGATAAGCAAGCCGCTATCGAACGTATCGCGCAAGGCGAAACACAGTTGGCCATCGGCACGCATGCGTTGTTTCAGGATCAAGTTATATTCCCCAAGCTGGGGTTGGTTATCGTGGACGAGCAGCATAAATTCGGCGTACAGCAACGTTTAGCGCTGCGCGGCAAGGGCGACGAGCCACACCAGTTGATGATGAGTGCTACACCCATCCCGCGTACCTTGGCGATGAGTTATTACGCCGATCTCGACGTATCGGTAATCGACGAATTGCCACCCGGACGCACGCCTGTTATCACTAAACTTGTTAGCGACAGCAGGCGCGAAGAGGTGCTTGCGCGCGTTCGCCAAGCCTGCCTCGCAGGGCAGCAAGCTTATTGGGTATGTCCGCTGATTGATGAATCGGATACGCTGGAATTGCAGACTGCACTGGAAACACACCAGAGACTGGCACAAGCGCTACCCGATCTGCGAGTAGG
>JBDSEJ010000189.1:0-15235 GCA_039920105.1 Candidatus Nitrotoga sp.
CCGGGCAGGCTGCGTCCCATGGCACTGACAATGCCCTGAGAAACCGAGTTGGCAAAACCGAATGGCGATCCAATTGCAACGACCCATTCGCCAACCTCAAGCTTTGAGGTATCACCAAGACTAACTACAGGAAGGTCCTTAGCTGAAATTTTCAATAGTGCAATATCGCTGCGTTTGTCTGCCCCTATTACCTCTGCCTTGAACTCTCGTTTGTCAGTCAGTCGCACCGACACCTCGTCCGCATTATCGACTACATGAGCGTTGGTAAGAAGATAACCGTCCTGGCTTATGATAAAACCGGACCCAAGCGACTGACTGCGAAATTCATGTGGAAGCATCTCGCCAGGCGCAAACCGACGAAAAAACTCATAGAATGGATCATCTTGCTTGGTACCAGGAAATGACGGAAATGGGGAATGCTCCCTTCGAATCTTCTGTGTGGTGCTGATATTGATAACCGCAGGTCCTTGCCTCTTGACCAATACCGTGAAATTCGGAAGTGCAGCAACCGCCGATTCAGCGCCTGCAGTGCTACTGACAATCACTGGAGGTGGTGCCTGTTTTTCTTTTTCGCAACCATCTAATGCAGCAAGCAAGATCATCCATAGACCGATTGCGAGTAAGGGTGTTCTCATAGTACGCATTATATTTACCCGTTAGTGCGTCCAACTCACGCGTAACAGGTATTGCTCTTTATTATAGTGAAACTTCAGTTCTCCCTGATAGGCATGATGCAATGCTTCGCCCATACCGCGAGCAAGATGCAAATCAGTTGTGGTTATCAATACACCGCCATCCTTCTTATCTTCCACTGCCATGATGCGTTTAAGCGGATGTTCTGTCCTTTCACGTTTTTCCACGTTAAGAACGAGATTCATAATTTCCTCACTATGAGTGGCAAAAAATTGGCCCTGTAGAGTAAGGAAGCCTGAAGGATAATGGTCATGTATCCGATGGCAGGCAGGACAGATTTCCCGGTGCGCCTCTGCTGGAACTTGGCGCCACTGCCAACGTCCTTCATGGAATACTGCGTTACATTGTGGACAGACAGTCGGGTCTTGCAACTTTCCTTTTAGTTTGTAGGCATCGTGCACATGTTCTTGCAACATATGTTCACTGCGTCCGATATTAATGCCGGTAGGAATGGTTGCATTGCTCATGATAATCTCTCCTATAGTTGATTACCCCAACTCCACTTCATATCTAGCAAAAAATACTAACTGCTGACAATAGTCTCCAGATAACCTATACCTCTTGGTACGAACAAAGACTTGTAATGAAGATTTGCATCCTTAGAATCGCAATAATTTGAATAAATTAAAATTAGCAGATTATAAAATTTTATATTTATAAATCCGGATTAAAGCGCACTTTCCCTAAGCCACCGGGTAATATGTAGTTTGAGTTTTATAGTAAGGAAATATGTTAGTGAGTTATCTAACATAAGTGAATAAGCAAATTGCTTATTTATACTTGAGGCAGAATCGCAAACGCGAGATTGCGTATAACATTTTTTCTATCTATATCAATAATATAATATGCCAAGCACTAAATTTTAATAGCTATAGTTACAATTGAATGATGTCACAAAGAATAGCCAGGCGAACAAGCTGTGCAGTGTTCTGCAATTTGAGTTTTCTCATTATACTAGCGTGGTGAACGTCAACAGTTTTAGGGCTAATGGAAAGACAATCAGCAATTTCAAGTATTGAATTACCTTCAGCCATCAATTTGAATAACTGAAATTCACGTTTTGAAAGCGCGTTTATTGGATCCAGTGCCGCGTGAAACAACTGCCTGTCAACAACCATATCCGAAATATGCTCCGGGTCGATATATTTCTTTCCCAGATTTACTTGGCGAACAGCGTGTGCCATTTGTTTGAGACCGCTTTGCTTGGTTAGATAACCCGTTGCACCCATTTCCAAGACGCGTTGCACCATAGTTTCGTTACCGTGCATACTAAATACCAAAATGTGCGCAGTCGGGTTAAACGCTCTGATGCGACGTATTGTTTCCAAGCCACCGCTACCCGGCATATTTAGATCAAGAACAACCACATCAGGTTTCAATTCCCGATAAAGGGTATAGCCTGCCTCTCCATCATCGGCTTCAGCCACTACTCGAATATCAGCTGTACTTTCAAGCAAACGACGAAAACCGTCACGAACCACAGGATGATCGTCTATCAGCAATACTGTAATCAGATCAACAGTATTACTTGCGCTCATTGTTTTCTTCTTTCTAATTGATATTTAAGCGGTAACCTAACGTCGATGCGGACACCGTGGCCCGGAGCGCTAAATGAGGAAAACTCTCCTCCCGCTGCGATTGCTCGCTCACGAATGCCTAGAAGTCCGAATCCATTACATGTCTGGTTTGTGTCGAAGCCTTTTCCGTTATCTGTAATTCTTAGGACTACTGCCTCAGAATCGGGTGTCAAACCCGGTTCACGGTTTAAGCAGACCGAAACACGTTTAGCCAAGGCGTGACTGCAAATATTGGTAAGTGCCTCCTGAATAATGCGGTATACCGTTATATTAATACTCTCATTCAAACCGTTTAAATCACCTTCAAGGGCAAACTCGAAGTTAATGCCTGGATTATGTAAACTCCATTTATTTGTTAGTTCATGCAGACTCTCCGTCAGTCCAAGTTCATCTAACAGCGCCGGACGCAAGTGACGCAACATGCAATGAATTACCTCATACATTTCCTTGGCGCTTTCGCTAATGGCTTGTGCGCTTGCTCGCACTGTCGATTCTCCATCGTGCACAATCAAAATCGCTTGTGCTTCCGCATTAATAGCGGTAAGCCATTGGCCTAACTCATCATGCAATTCACGAGCAAGATGGCAACGTTCATTTTCCTGAATACTGTACAGGTTTTGCGTAAGCTTGCGGTTTTGCAGTAACAATTCCAAATCAATATCTGTAGCTCTTTTAAGTGCACTGGTGTCGATACCGACTCCTAATAATCCAGCGACTTTACCTTCCGGGTTATTAAACGGGGCGAGAACCGTAGACAAATAAAAAGCATTACCGGCTGCATCGGTAAGCCTGATTTCTGCACCCGCTTTGATTTCGCCCGACTCAAGCACTTCACGATTTATGCGCTTACAATCCTCGGCTTGCTCGCGTGGCAATAGATCAAAATCGGTTTTACCGATAACATTAGCTACAGGATGACCAAGAAGATCAGCAAACATCTGACTAACGCTCACATAACGCAAATCCAGATCCTTGTAGAAAACAATGGCCGGTATTGCATTTAGCAGGGCATCCTGCTCTGTTCGTTTTTGTTGTAATGGCAGTGCAATGCGTTTCTGCTCGGTAATATTGGTCATCACCGTGAGGCAGGCACGCATCCCATTACCCATAGCTGCACTTTCCAAGCGTATGTAATACGGCTCACCCGAACGAGACTTGATTCTCAATTCGGAAACAATATTGCCTGTGGAATTCAAACTTTGCTGCAGATGTTGTGAAAAAGTGTGTAAATCACCATTGACAATACGAGTTACAAAAGGCGTTCCTACAATGTTTTCACGCGCTTCACATAGCATGGTGGCTCCAACCAGATTTATTTCCTGAACAAGTCCGGCCTCATCTAGAGTTAAATAACCTACTGGGGCAAAATCATAAAGATTGGCATAACGATCGCGTGTTTCTTCCAGTATTTGTTGTGCTTCTCTTAGTTCACGGTTCTGCGCTTCCAGCTCAATATGCATCAATTGATGCAACTTATGCAGCAATTGGATTTTTCCGTGTTCCATCTCTCTGCCTAAGGCTCCCCTAAGCGCTTCTCTTAATTCGCGGTTTTGCGCCTGCAACTCAAGCTGGCTCATCTGCAACTCGTTCAATAATAGCATTTTTGCATCTTCCAAGCTTTCATCAGACTTACCATTGCTCCGTAAAATAATCCCGTTGAATTGACTTCCTTTATTATCATTTAGGGGATTATCAAGCATTCGATTTGTATGCATCTGGGTCATCACAATCCTCACTCATTATTGTTATAGATTCGGCCAGGAGATGTTTGAATTTTACTGCCAGTCAAACCGCCACAGTTACCGCACTTCAAACTTTACTTGGCTGAATAAATAGTTGAACTCAATAGTAAGAAGTAAAAGGCTAACGTAGGCTGACAAAATTAGGCAAAATTGTCTGTGCGGTCTCGCACATACGACGGGGTTATTTGACTGAGAGATACAAGGTGTGACGGAATTTTATGCTTGGTAATTTTGCCATTGATCCGGCAAAGAGACGCTTAATTTTGCTGCCACTCAAACCGTCACATAGAAGGAACCTCCCACTTCAAACTTCGCGGTCTATTACTCTTAGGTTAATTGAATTGTTCAATTCATCTAAAGTTAACATTAATCAATCGACTATCATCTTTGCACTAACCTACCTTAGTTATGGTACCAAATATTACAGACAGTATATTTTCACCAAGCCTGCAAATTATTATTTAATAGTGCGCATATAGTAAGTAGAGACATCTGATCTTAAACTCTCCGTTGTTAAGCCTTCAGAATCACTTTCCCCATATTAATGGGTCGACACTTTTGCCTCCCCCTTTCCACAGACAGAGAAATACATTTCGTCTCTGCTAAAATCATCTCACTCTGGACACAAACCACTAAGCCGCATGATACAAATAAGCCAACGTTCCTACCCAATTGATACATTGCAACAACTCATCGACTCTGGCATCGAACCGCTTTTAGCGCGTATTTACGCGGCGCGCGGCATAAGTGAAATGACGCAGCTAGATACCGGTTTGCAATATCTACTGCCCTTCACACAATTAAAAAATGCAAAAAAAATGGCATGTTTATTGGCTGATTTCATTGTCACACAACGCAAGCTGTTGATTGTGGCCGATTATGATGCCGACGGCGCGACCGCCTGTGCTGTTGGGCTTCGCGGCCTAAGTATGCTAGGTGCGCAAGTGGATTTCATCGTGCCAAACCGTTTCGAATATGGTTATGGGTTGACGCCGGAAATCGTACGCTTGGCGGCGCAATCCACCCCAGACATCTTAATTACCGTAGACAATGGCATTGCCAGCGTGGAAGGTGTAGCCGAGGCCAACCGATTGGGCATGCAAGTACTGGTTACTGACCATCATCTACCTGGGGAAAATTTGCCGGATGCACTGTGCATTGTCAACCCAAACCAACCGGGTTGCGATTTTCCAAGCAAAAATCTGGCGGGAGTGGGCGTCATGTTCTATGTGTTGCTCGCACTACGCGCCGAACTGCGGGCTCGCGGCACATACAAAGAACAAGCAGAGCCCAATCTAGGTAAACTACTCGATCTGGTTGCGTTGGGAACAGTTGCAGATGTTGTAAAACTGGATGAAAACAATCGTATTTTGGTACAACAAGGACTAAAGCGCATCCGCTCCAATCGCGCTTGTTGCGGCATCAACGCATTGTTGCAGGTTGCAAGTAAAAATTATGCACAAGCTTCCAGTTATGAGTTGGGCTTTGTCGTGGGGCCGCGGCTGAATGCAGCTGGAAGACTGGAAGACATGAGCTTGGGTATCACATGTTTGATTAGCGATGATGTCGCTGAAGCAGCCAAAATTGCGGCGCAACTTGATACGCTAAACCATACGCGGCGAAATATAGAAGCTGACATGCAGCAAGCGGCGCTGGCCTCGTTGGAACAGATCACTCCGACTGACAGTTGCAGCCTCGCGCTGTTCGACGAGACATGGCACCAAGGTGTTATCGGCATTCTCGCTTCGCGACTGAAAGACCGCTTCCATCGTCCCGTCATTGCTTTTGCACGATCATTAAATGGTGAAATAAAAGGCTCCGGACGCAGCATCCACGCCCTACATCTGCGCGATGCGCTTGACCTTGTTTCCAAACGCCATCCGCATCTGCTACAAAAATTTGGTGGTCATGCAATGGCAGCAGGCCTTAGCCTGCGCGAGGAGCATTTCGATGAATTTAAAATCGCCTTTGAAGCTGTCGCGCAAAGCTTGCTCTCCCCAGCCGATCTCACCAAGATTATTGAAACAGACGGTCTACTCGCACCATCCGAATTCACTTTAAGCATTGCGCGTAGCTTGGAGCAACAGGTTTGGGGGCAAGGTTTTCCGCAACCACTATTTGAAGGCGAGTTCACCATAAAAAGCCAGCGAGTAGTTGGCGAAAAGCATCTCAAACTGAAACTCTCTACGCCAAGTGCAGCATATGATGCCATTTACTTTTTTTGTATAGATCCCATGCCAGCCTGTATTCGTGCGGTTTTTAATCTGGCAATCAATGAATACAATGGCAGTGTCAGCTTGCAGCTCATCCTCCGACACTGGCAAAAATCAAGTTTATAAAGTCGTGAAAAGCGATTTATTCAAAACAGTGTGCAGTCAAAAAACTTAAAGTCAAAAAATAACAATCCAGTTTTTTATGTTATTTTGCTATCGCCACTTGGGCTCACCGTAATATTGAGAAGTAAAGTGGCCGAGCTACCACGAAAGCAAACCATCTCGATCTCGCCGGCAATCTTGACCAGGCAAAAAAGGGGAACTTTAGCAGAGTTGTGCACTATGACGTTAGACCAGGTAATTGTTCTACATCACAATAACTACGGTTCTGATGAGCTATATACTGAATGGAAATTACACACGTTTTATCGTTTTGGATCTGTGATCTAAATATCGGCAAAACACACTTCGTGTAACTTAGATCAAGGCGGCCAAGAGATGAATCATCAAATTTGGCAAAGCAACGGCATTGAGGTTCTTCCACAGTTCCTCGCCAGCCTCGCCATTGGCCTGCTGATCGGCTTGGAACGCGAGCGCAGACCCGCGTCCAAAGCCGGGCTGAGAACTTTCGCGCTGGTTGCACTACTGGGAACTCTCACAGCCATGCTTTCCAGCAAAATTGACTCTCCCTGGCTACTGGTTGCAGGCTTCTGCGTCGTTGGCGTTATGATCATTGCAGCCTATCTCGCCAGTCCTACCGAAGAAAATGATCCGGGTACTACCACGGTTGCCGCATTGCTACTATGTTATGCGCTCGGTGCATTAATCTGGTATGAACAAACGAAATTGGCCGTCATGCTAGCCATAGTCACCACTACCCTGCTCTACTTCAAACCCGAATTACGCGGGATGACGAAACGTCTGCAACGCCTCGATCTGGTTTCAATCCTGCAATTTTTGGTATTAACCTTCGTTATCCTGCCAGTCCTGCCAAACCAGAGTTACGGGCCTTATGAGGCATTCAATCCATATCAGATCTGGCTAATGGTTGTGCTGATTTCCGGTCTGAGTTTAGCTGGATATGTCGCGCTGCACTGGGCAGGTCAGCGCTATGGCGCACCGCTGCTCGGCTTGCTTGGCGGACTGGTATCCAGCACTGCAACCACATTGGTTTACGCGCGCCATGGCAAAACCAGTGAGATGATGGCACGCCTGTCTGCTGTGGTTATCCTGTTTGCCAGCCAAGTTGTACTAATACGATTAACAGTGGTAAGTGCAGTAGTGTCGCCCGTCTTGCTCGTCAAACTATTGCCGGTGATGGGGCTCGGACTCTTGTTTGGACTGATCGCTACCCTACTCGACTGGCGTAAGTTGCATACATCTTCAAATTTACCCATACCAATAACATCTAACCCGACAGAGATCCCTGTCGCTCTGAGCTTCGGCCTACTCTACGCAGTAGTCCTGTTTTTTTCTGCTTGGCTTTTGGATACTGCAGGTAGCGGCGGCTTATATGTGGTCGCCTTGATCTCGGGATTCACTGACGTGGATCCCATCACTATCTCAAGCCTTCGTTTATTTAACTTGGATAAACTGAGCGATGACCAGGCAATAATAGCCATCTCCATTGCTTTCCTGTCCAACTCGATATTCAAATTTGGGCTTGTGCTATTTATCGGCGGCACAGCCATGGCAAAACAAGTTGCAGCAGGGTTTCTGGCGATGGGTGCCGGTGTTGCGCTTGGCCTGTTTATTCTTTAAATTGGACCAACCAATTATTGGCTTGGATGGGCGACAGATAGCAGGTAATACCCGCAAGACTTGAGTTTTCTCAATAGCTGACGCCTTAAACTCAGAGCTGAGCTTTCAGATATAATTACCATCTTTTCCGAACTCGACAATATCATGGAAGCCGAACAACTCAATGCCCTCGCCCACCAGTTACAGGACCTCCGTGTTCGTAGCAATGAACTACGGAGGTATCTTTGACTTCGATGGCAAACAAGAGCGACTAACCGAAGTCATAATCCTCGCCGAAGACCCTGCCATTTGGGAGGACAACAAGCGCTCTCAAGCACTGGGGCGTGAGCGCAAGTTGCTGGAAGGTATTGTTCTCACCTTGAGTCAGCTAAATCAAGATCTCGATGATACAGCCGAGCTATATGAAATGGCGTTGGCGGAAAATGACGATGCCAGCCTCAACAGCATCGTCCAGGATGTACAACAAATGGAGAAGAAAGTGGCGGACATGGAATTCCGTCGCATGTTTTCCAAGGCTATGGATTCCAACAACTGCTTCCTCGACATCCAGGCGGGCTCTGGAGGTACTGAGGCACAAGACTGGGCTTCAATGCTACTGCGCATGTACCTACGCTACTGCGAGAAAAAAGGCTTTCAGGTAGAAGTACTGGAGCAATCCGATGGCGAAGTAGCCGGTATCAAAGGTGCCGTAATCAAGATCACTGGCGACTATGCTCATGGCCATTTGCGCACCGAGACTGGCGTACACCGCCTGGTGCGCAAATCCCCATTCGACTCCGGAAATCGTCGCCACACCTCTTTTTCCAGCGTATTTGTCTATCCTGAGGTGGATGAATCTATCGAAATCGAAATCAATCCGGCAGACCTGCGAGTAGATACTTACCGTGCAAGCGGTGCGGGCGGGCAGCACATCAACAAGACCGATTCAGCGGTGCGCATCACCCACGCACCCACCGGCATTGTGGTGCAATGCCAGAGTGACCGATCACAACACCGCAATCGTGCCGAAGCGATGGCAATGCTAAAGTCGCGCATGTATGAAGCCGAACTGCGCAAACGCAATGCCGAAAAAAAGGAAATGGAAGATGGAAAAACCGACATCGGCTGGGGACATCAAATCCGCTCTTATGTTCTGGATCAATCGCGCATCAAGGATCTACGCACCAATGTAGAAATCGGCAACACTCAGGGTGTATTGGATGGCGACCTGGATGAGTTTATTAGTGCCAGTTTGAAGCAAGGTGTGTAAACAGATAATAATCTCAACAGCTAAATCCCAATGTTTCAATAGACTCTGAACAAAGCCCCGCTTAAACTGTAATACCCACAAGCATTAACAGACAGGAGGGAAACATGAAAACGGAAAATGTGACCTTGTTGGAATAGCAGGAGAAATCATGTATGGAAAAGACATGCTTGGATCAAATAACCCACTATTGCTGGCCAAATGGATTTATCTGTCCGCACCGCGGGTACGACCAGGTACTTTAGTGGCTGTGTGTGCACTAATTTGATTTCAGCTCATTCAATGTGCGCATGAAATAAAATAACTTGTTTAACGCAGCTGAAAATGCATGAAGCTCGCGAAATAGTTGCTGGGTTGTTTGTGCGTTCAACTGATTCCCAATCTTGACCCTGATGTGGAAATACAGCGATTATATAAGGCTTGCAAGAATGCCTACCAGCACATTGACGGTGTGCTGATGATGAAATATATAAATAGTCATCGCGTTACATTGCTCGGTTGGCCATTCAGGATTTTTTAAACAATGGACATGATAAGTTTGTTTTTTCTTCTGATGTTAGCCGCGCTGGGGTGGTTCTGGTTCAACAGCCTGCGCGCCCTTGAGATCGCCCGTAATATGGGGAAACATATCTGCCGCAATGAAAATTTGCAATTCCTGGATGACACGGTTGCCAGTACCGGATTGACTTTGGCTCGCGACAAGTCCGGGCGAAGGGTGTTGCGACGCACCTATCGATTTTTGTTCAGCGAAACCGGCAACACTCGGCTTGAAGGACAGCTGATCTTACTTGGTGACAAAGTCGAGTCAGTAATAATGGAACCCTATCAAATAATGCCCATTACAGACAGCCATTAATTAAACTTGAGTCCTCAAACAGGGCGCACCCTTGAACGAATAGTTGACCAGATTAATTTGATTCAAACCCTGATAGGGCTTTTGAGTGCCCAATTAAGGTTTCTCATTGCAGCGTGGGAAGACAAGCAAAGAATCTACAGAAAACATGCCGATCTTGGCTTTCTCAGTCTGCACCAAGTAACTAACAAATTTCCGTGGAGATCCAAGCATAGCCTCAGCCAGGCTTTTTCAAGAATGATATTGAACCAGAACGAATCGCTTAACATTTCTTAAAATTGAGAGTGCTTCTCAGAGTGACAACGCAGCAGAACTTTGAGAGGTGCCAAGTTAATTTGGAATGATCTTTTGGAGCAACATCGTTCAGCAATCTTGGAAAAATCATCTCTTCAACCAAAGTCAATAATGAATTCAGAAGACCTGCGTGGAACTTTAAGGGCGGTGTACTTGGACAAGGATTGGAACAGACTCAACTTGATTGCTTGGCTAGCTTTGCTTCTGCTTGTAAATCCCCCAGAATCAGACCAGTATATTTACTGATTTTGATATAACATCTATTCATTGAACAACACAATTAGCATCTAAAATATGAAAAATATTAAATCTCTAACTGAAAAAATGATTCATGGCACCTTCCTAATTGCAATCTCTCGCAAGCTGCGCGCTTGCTTTAGCCTTGTGATCACGCTGGCGTTTCTTCTTGTATCGCCCATGGCCAGCTCGACGGGCTTTACCGTGTATACCACGATCTCTCCAATGACAGGTTTATGGTGGAATCAGAATGAATCTGGCTGGGGTGTCGGACTTACCCAGCAATTTGGTGTGATTTTCGCTACGCTCTATACCTTTGATTTTGAGGGGAGGCCCACGTGGTATGTCGCTTCCAATTGTGTAGTGACGGCCGATGGTTGCACTGGCGATTTATATTCATTGACGGGGGGAGCAGCGCTCCCACTTCCATGGAACAACGCTAATAAGATTATAAGTACAGTTGGAACAATCAATTTCGCGTTTACTGACACCAATAATGGCACAATGAATTACACGATCAACGGTGTATCAGGGTCGAAAACGATTACCAGGCAAGTGTTTGCCACTGAACCTATTCAAACTGGCCGCTTTCCATTTGATTTCCAAGGTGTCCGTCTCAACTCCATGGCATTCAGTCCAATAATCGGTATCATTTGTCAAGCTACCTTGTCATTTACCAATTTGAGCGATGTCACAGTTTCTCCGGTCTTATCCTTCGATGTGATAGTTGATGGTGTAAAAACGGGCCAAGTGTCTTTCCCCACGTTTGGACTTGCACCCGGTGCTACAGCAACAGTGACCACACAACCGGTGATTAGTAATGGCTCATATCTGGCATGTGGTACCTTCACGCTTCAGTTCAATTCATCCGCCAGTCGTATACCTTAGACCGACTCTATTATGATGTTGACTTAACTAGATTTAAAATTCCGTTTTTAAACAATCGCCAGTAAGAAGGAACCTAAAGACGATTGGGGAATTGAATCGAAGAGAAAATCTTGCGTCGGTAGCTTCATGGAGAGTTTGAGAACGCACGGAGTCAGACATAGATTTCATTTTCATGTTCGTTTCCTTCGGCTCCAAACTATTTAAGAACATAGTTAATTTAACCCCGTTGAGATAAATTATATGTGTCAGGAAAGTTTTTCCATCTCCTGATTTGCACTGTTAAATTATATATGTCAACCATGGGCAATGCATTTGGATGCCCCAACTTCTATTCATTTCCTTTGCTTAAATTGCGTGTGATGTGGCATTCGTGCCACAATCCTGCGTCTGTGAAAGCACTCTTGCATTCTTGATCATAACTTATCCGAACATCATGACTACTGAACCAACCATACCCCAGCAAGACGAAAATCAAATTATCACCGAACGCCGCGCCAAACTTACTGCACTTCGCAAAGTAAACATAGCTTTCCCGAATGACTTTGAGAGAAAAAATCTGGCTGGTGATTTGCATGCTGCTTATGGAGCAATGAGCCACGACGAACTGGAAATAGCACATACTAGTGTAGCTGTAGCCGGGCGCATGATGTTGAAGCGCGTAATGGGCAAAGCCAGCTTTGCCACCATACATGACATGAGCGGACGCATCCAGCTATTCATTAATAATAGTGATGCCGGCGAAGTAACGCATGATGCATTCAAACACTATGATCTGGGCGACATTCTTGGTGCAACAGGTATACTTTTTAAAACCAAGACCGGTGAACTTTCTGTACGTGTGACCGGGCTGCGGTTATTGACTAAATCACTACGTCCTCTGCCAGAAAAATTTCACGGTCTGAGCGACCAAGAGCAAAAATACCGCCAAAGACATGTGGATCTCATCACCAATGAGGATACACGCAACACATTTGTCATCCGCTCGAAGGTAATCCAGGCTATACGGGAATTTTTCATAAACCACAATTACCTCGAAGTCGAGACGCCTATGATGCACTCGATTCCGGGCGGCGCAGCGGCAAAGCCCTTTACCACGCATCACAATGCTCTGGACATGCAGTTGTATCTGCGCATCGCGCCAGAGTTGCATCTCAAGCGGCTGGTGGTGGGCGGCTTTGAGAAGGTATTCGAAATCAACCGCAATTTTCGCAACGAGGGGCTTTCTACGCGGCATAACCCCGAGTTCACCATGATCGAGTTTTATGAAGCCTACCGGGATTATCGTTATCTAATGGACTTCACCGAGAAACTGTTTAGTGAAGTGGCGCGCAAGGTTCTGGGCACCACAGCGTTCACTTATCAAGGGCGTGAGCTCGACTTGGGGCAACCTTTCCATCGCCTGACAATTGCACAGGCAATCCAGAAATATCATCCTCAGTTTTCTGACGCACAGTTGAGCGACCGTGATTTTCTTATCAGCGAATTACAAGACCTGAAGGCCAAATACAGAGCAACCGATGGCGTGGGCGGACTGCAACTTTCTCTATTTGAAGAGCTTACAGAACATCAGTTATTTGAACCAACTTTCATCATAGACTATCCTGCAGAAGCATCGCCACTGGCGCGCCGCAGCGATACGCGGCCGGAAATTACCGAGCGTTTTGAATTGTTTATGGTTGGACGCGAAATCGCCAACGGCTTCTCTGAATTGAATGACCCGGAAGACCAAGAGGCGCGCTTCGATGCGCAGGTGACGGCTAGAGAGGCAGGTGACGAAGAAGCAATGTTTAAGGACAGCGATTACATTCGCGCACTGGAATATGGTCTGCCGCCCACCGCTGGGGAAGGCATCGGTATAGATCGGCTGGTGATGCTGCTCACCGATAGCCCCAGCATCCGCGATGTAATTTTATTTCCGCAAATGCGTCCCGAAAGATAACAAGATAACCAAACACTTGCATCAATACGATTTGATGCGTGCTCCCTGTGGCAGAATAACCAAGGACTAGCTGTCATGTAATGGCGGCAATCCAATGATAGCTGATATGGTTTGTAGTCAGTTGCGCTAGACCAATTCTTAAGTAGGGTTATGTGATTACAACAGCTCGGAACATACTTTACGCTGCATTGCTGTATAAAAGTGGTTCTGATTCAACTGGACAATACGGCTGGATAGGTTATAGATAATGCAACTTTAAATTGATACTCAATACAGGGCACCCCTAAAAATTCAATTTCCGTTACAAAACGGCTTTACACTAAAATAATTATCGATTACATATCAAGTATATGCCTCGCTCTAATTGTCTAATCGTACCTTGTCTTGCTTAGAAATTTGAATTTTTAGAGATGCCCTAAAGTTATTTTTTAAACCATTCAAAATGAGCCAAATGCATTTAAAAGTTATTTCAACTGATAAAAGTTGCTCTAATGAAAAACCTTCCCAATCTGCCAAGTCGCAAACATTTTTTCTGCTATCTCGCGTTGTTCTGAATTCAATATAATTGAATCGCGCAATTTTTTCGCGTTTAAATTTCCACCATATTCAACGGCCAAATTAGACCACACATAGGACAACAACTCGTCCTTCTGCTTTCCACTACCTAAGTAATAAGCTAGGGCGAGGTTGTATTGCGCATCGGTATTCCCGTGTGCAGCTGCTTTTTGCCATAACTCCGCAGCCTTGGCGGTATCCTTTGGCACACCTTCTCCAAAATGGTACATTGAACCGAGATTTAACTGTGCGTCTGGATATCCCTGCATTGCTGCCATTTGCCACCATTCCAGTGCGCGGGCAACATTTCTCGGCACATCTTCACCTTTGTTATATATCACTCCAAGAGTAAATTGAGCATGGGCAAAGCCCCGCTCTGCCGCATTCTGCCACCATTCCAAAGCCTTGGCGGCATTCTTCGGTATGCCCTTGTTGTCGCGGTAAAGCCAGCCGAGGTTCAACTGAGCGTTGGCATTTCCCTGCGCCGATGCCTTTTGTAACCAATCTACACCTTTGACATAATCCTTGGAGACACCGTCACCATTAACATACAACATCCCAAGGCTGGCTTGTGCCTCGGCATGACCCTGTATCGCAGCTTTCTCATACCACTCTGCTGCCTTGCGGGTATCTTTGGACAAAACTTTATAGTTTGCACCAGTATCGTACATCCAGGCTAGTTCATACTGTGAGTTTGCATCACCTTCTTCTGCACTTTTTTTCAATTGCGCAAGATTCTCCTCTGGCCCCTGATCTACTGGTGATAGTGACATTGACTGAGCATATGCACCGACTGAAACAACAAGCAACAATGTAAAAAGCAATTTTCCTGTAATGCGCACATAATTATGTACCAATGACATTTTTAGACCTCATTCAAATTCATCAAGTCCGCCGACTGGCGAAGTATTTATGGAAAGATGGTGTATCGTACAAAAAAAGTAAATATATCTACGTTGACTACGTTAAAGCACTTTATCCACCTGCACCCCTATATATATTTTCGACCCTGAATTTTCTTTAGAGCAAAGCAAGCGTTAACCAGCAGCATGACTTTCGCATAGCTTGTATGGAACAGAAGTTGGAAAGTTAATTCAACGCTGTGCAGCCATTTTACCAATCAATTCCATTATCGGCTCAATACCTGTCCCGGCTTCCAGTTTGTGGATAGTCGCACTGCTTCGGCGCGCTGGACAGAGTTCAAGTTAGTTAAGTCACGTAATTTTTTTGCAGTGTC
>JBDSEJ010000190.1:0-3073 GCA_039920105.1 Candidatus Nitrotoga sp.
AATCTCGTTTTGATAAAGATGGATATTATTGCCTGGAAGTACCCTATTCCGATGACCGCGAACTATTAATGGACATACTCAAGCACGGCACTGAAGTCGAAGTTATAGCACCTTTGGCATTGAGAGAGTGCTTCCAGAAAATACTCGAATCCACTTTGGCACAATATAAAACCTAAAATTTATTTTAGTAGCTCACGCCATGAGCTACTACCCCCACTATCATGGGTTTATCCAAATTCACTCAATTAAGGAGAAACCCATGTGGAAAGAAATTAAAATTGACCCAGACCGGCTGGTATTTTTCGGATGCATGTTTGGGGGAATTGTATTGGCCGTTGTAAATATGGTTTATTGAAAATTGAGGACTGTTCTAGTGCAGATTGTGAACACAGGCAACACATCGCGGCACTGGTTATCCCCCAAACCGCTGAATGGCCATCTGTATACTATGCCGCACCTCCATTCATGCTGGATTAAACTTTAAGATGGATAATTTAATGGTGATAATGCATCAGCGTGCTTTTGGGAAGCTCGAACGAGACAGTCTTGGCGTGGCTATCCGCTGGCATCCGTTGGTAGATCACATGATTGATGTGGCTGCTTGCTTTGAATGTTTAAGCACTTGTCACTCAATTCGTCGAGCGATGAAAGAAGCTGCGGGTAGAGATTTGGATGAACGTGATATTGCGCGTCTTGCCGTTCTGGCTTTCTTGCATGATATAGGCAAAGCAAACTGCGGATTTCAGGCTAAACGCTGGAAGAATTCGCAGGATATTCCCCGTGTTTGGCCTCGTCATGCTGGGCATGGCATCGAAGCACTCAAACTTTTTGAGATTGAACCCTTGTTGGCACTCTTGCCCATTGATCAAATGGATAGTTGGGGTGATGCCTGCTACCCGTTGTTGATTGCCAGCATCAGCCACCATGGTCGTCCGGTTAAGGACAACCCAGACGATTGGAACAAAAATATCTGGAAACAAGTGGCTGGTGCTTACGATCCTGCCGCCGAGCTGCGCGATATCGGCAAACGTGTTGTAGAAATTTACCCCCAAGCCTTTGAATCAGGTGGCGAGCCACTGCCCATTGCGCCAGCCTTTGGGCATTTATTAGCGGGCTTGGTGCAATTAGCTGACTGGCTGGGTTCGGATACAAATTTTTTCCCGTTCTCTGAAAAAGGCGAGGATAGAGCCGACACCGCCAAAGAAAGAGCGTGCGAGGCAATCGCTGTCATTGGCCTTAATGCAGATAATTGGCGCAGCAAGCTGAATGCCTGCGCGCCCAATTTCGCTGTTACCTTCGGCATACCCAAGCCCCACCCGATTCAAGCTGCAATGAGAGACGACAATCTCGGGCCGTTGGTGATACTTGAGTCTGAAACGGGCAGTGGCAAAACTGAGGCCGCGTTGTGGCGGTTTGTGCATTTGTTCCGTGCTGGCTTGGTGGACAGTTTGTATTTCGCTTTACCGACGCGCGTTGCCGCTTCGCAGGTTTATAACCGTGTTCAAACTGCCATCAAAAATTTATGGCCTGAAAATCCACCGCTCACCATTCGTGCTTTGCCCGGTTATGTGAATGCCGATGGCGGAGATGCCAGGCATGGGTTAGCAAACTTTGAAGTTCTGTGGTCAGACAACCCAGACGATGCAACAGCCCATCAACGCTGGGCTGCAGAATCAGCCAAGCGCTTCCTCGCCGCACCGATTGCTGTCGGCACGATAGATCAAGCATTGCTTGGTGCGTTGCAAGTGCGACATGCCCACATGCGCCATGCCATGTTGGCGCGCAGCTTTTTGGTGGTGGATGAAGTTCATGCGTCCGACCCTTACATGACGGTGTTGCTTGAACATCTGCTCAAGGCACATCTGAATAATGGTGGACAGGCGCTGCTGCTTTCTGCCACGCTCGGCTCCACTGCACGCAACCGTTATCTGGCACCTGCCCCCAATGTGAAGAGGCCACAAGTAAAATCCATGACTTTTGATGCAGCGTGTGCCGTTCCTTACCCCGCAATTTCTGACCACCATCAAACGCGAGCCGTCGATGGAACTGGCAACACCAAACAAGTGGCATGGACGGCGTATGACATTATTGATTCACCCGATAAGATTGCAAACATGGCGATAGAAGCCGCTAAGCTCGGTGCAAAAGTACTGGTGATACGCAACACTGTTCCTTCTGCTATAGCTACCCTGACTGCGATTGAGAAAAACATTCCTGATCAAGCTTGGCTGTTTACCGTTAATGGTATCCCTACACTGCACCACAGCCGATTCAGTCGACAAGACCGTCCACTCATGGATAGGGCAATTGGAGCGCAACTTGGTAAAAATCGACCCGCTGACCACCCGTGCGTCGTGGTGGGCACGCAAACACTGGAACAAAGTCTGGATATAGACGCTGACTTGCTAATCACTGATTTGTGCCCAATGGACGTATTGTTGCAGCGCATTGGTCGCCTACACCGTCATATCCGTCCAGCATCGGAACGCCCCGAGGCGTTTCAAGCAGCGCAAGCTTGGGTATTAACGCCAGCAGGGCATGACCTCAATTCGTTGATTGCAAAATCACAGCATGGCTTAGGAATGTTTCACAATGGCGGAGGAGTCTATGCCGACTTGCGCGTGTTGGAAGCAACGCGAGTATTGCTTGCCGAGAAGCCATTCGTGCTAATTCCTGACGACAACCGTTACCTGGTTGAAGCTGCGACGCACCCCGATAAGCTGGACTGCATACAAGTCGCGAAAGGGGAAGCTTGGCAAAAATTGGGCCAGAAAGTCGAAGGTGATACCGGCGCACGACAAACCATTGCGCGTTTGCAGGCGTTGGATTTTGAGCAAACCTTCGGTGAGCAAGAATTTCCCAACGATATGCAAATTGCTACCCGCCTAGGCGTACAAGACCGGATTCTGCACTTTAACCTTGCACTATCTGGCCCATTCGGTGAACCTCTTAAAGAGTTGCCGATTCGTTACCATCTACTACCCAAAAACTTGTCGCCCGATGCGGGGCCAAGCGACATTATCCAAACCGAAACAAGACTTATCTTTCGCTTGGGTGATGTGCAATTTAGCTA
>JBDSEJ010000191.1:0-2050 GCA_039920105.1 Candidatus Nitrotoga sp.
GCGATCCGCGCTTTGGCAATGGATGCGGTTCAGCAGGCAAACTCTGGCCATCCTGGCGCTCCCATGGGCATGGCAGAAATCGCCGAAGCGCTGTGGATTCACCATCTACGGCACAATCCGGCTAACCCTAAGTGGGCAGACCGTGATCGGTTCGTATTTTCCAACGGACACGGCTCGATGCTGATTTATGCCCTGCTACATTTGACAGGCTACGACTTGCCGATTGATGAGCTGAAGCGCTTCCGCCAACTACACTCCCAGACTCCAGGTCACCCTGAATATGGCTACACAGCTGGCATAGAAACCACTACTGGCCCGCTGGGTCAAGGAATTACCAATGCGGTTGGTTTTGCCTTGGCGGAAAAAATGCTGGCGAATGAATTTAATCGCCCCGGCCACGAAATCGTTAACCACCATACTTATGTATTTCTAGGCGATGGATGCATGATGGAAGGGATTTCGCATGAATCCTGTGCACTGGCCGGCACTTGGGGCTTAGGTAAGCTTATCGCCTTCTGGGACGACAACGGCATTTCCATTGATGGACATGTTGAAGCTTGGTTTACCGACGATACGGCCAAACGCTTTGAGTCTTATGGCTGGCATGTAATAGCCAATGTGGAAGGCCATGATTCCGAAGCAGTAGATGATGCCATCAAGGCAGCCAAGGAAGTTACCGACAAGCCCACGTTGATTTGCTGCAAGACCATTATTGGCGCAGGCTCCCCGAACAAGGCAGGTACTCATGACGTTCATGGCGCTGCATTAGGTGATGCAGAAATCGCTGCTACGCGCGAATACATAGGTTGGAAATACCCCCCGTTCGAAATTCCAGCACACGTTTATCAAGCTTGGAATGCGCGTACAAAGGGTGAGGGACTGGAAAAATTGTGGGACAATAAATTTGCAGAATACCGCAAGGCTTTTCCCAAAGAAGCGGCTGAGTTTGAGAGACGAATGAAGGGGGATTTGCCAGCAGGCTGGACACAACATGCTGAGGATTTTATTGCCAAGACCAATGCGAAGGCGGAAACCATTGCCTCGCGCAAGGCTTCGCAGAATACGATCAACGGTCTGGTGCCAGCATTACCTGAATTTCTGGGTGGTTCGGCGGATCTGACTGGTTCCAACCTGACTAATTGGACGGGTGCCAAGCATGTTCATGGAAAAACGACAGGTAACTATATTAGTTACGGAGTACGCGAATTCGGCATGTCAGCCATCATGAATGGCGTAGCGTTGCATGGTGGTTTGCTTCCCTATGGCGGAACCTTCCTGATGTTTTCAGAATATGCACGCAATGCACTGCGCATGGCCGCACTGATGAAGCAGCGCGTGATTTTCGTATATACGCATGACTCAATCGGTCTGGGCGAAGATGGTCCAACTCACCAACCAGTGGAGCAAACAGCCACGCTACGCTATATCCCAAATATGGACGTTTGGCGGCCTTGTGATACGGTGGAGTCTGCCGTGTCATGGGTTGCAGGGGTTGAGCGCAAAACTGGCCCAAGCAGCCTTATTTTCAGCCGTCAGAACTTGGCATTCCAAAAGCGTGACGAGGCTCAAATCGCCAACATCCGCAAAGGGGGGTATGTCTTGTCGGAGGCCGCCAATGGCAAGCCGCAGGCACTCATTATCGCGACTGGTTCCGAAGTGGGTCTGGCAATGGATGCACAAAAAGTTTTGGCTCAAGAGGGTATTGATGTACGAGTAGTTTCCATGCCTTCAACCAATGTATTTGATCGCCAAGACCAAGCATACCGGGATAGCGTATTACCAAAAGACAGTAAGCGCATAGCTGTCGAAGCAGGCGTGACAGGATTCTGGTACAAGTATGTTGGTTTGGATGGTGCGGTAATTGGCATAGATACCTTTGGCGAGTCTGCCCCGGCAGGTGAATTGTTCAAACATTTCGGCTTCACTACAGAAAATGTGGTGAAAGCCGTGAAAAGCATACTATAAATTCAGATAACTATTCAGCTGCCCTTATAGGCATTGTTTGAAGGGTTGTCCATGAGAGGCGAGGGTCAAAATATTTAGTAGTTTT
>JBDSEJ010000192.1:0-2703 GCA_039920105.1 Candidatus Nitrotoga sp.
GTGGGCTGGAGATGGGCGAACTGAATTACCAGGCTCAAGGCTGGAGTGTGCCGCGTCGTATCGCAGTGGTGCGGCAAGACGCAGTACAGAGAAAGAAAGCGGTGGGCAACCATGAGCCTATTTGCCGATGCCCCTGACCTTGCAAGGCTGGCGTTACGGTGCAAAGGTCACTACGCTGAGCTTGCCTGCACTGGAGATATGGCGTTCTTATCGGGGGCGAGCGGATTGCGAAAATCGCATCAAGGAACACAAAGCAGATTTTGGTTTGGACAGCTTCAACGTCAAAGATTATTACGCGACTGAAGCGGCATTGGGCTTTGCCATGCTGGCGTACAACCTGATGAGCTTGTTTCGGCAAGCCGTGCTACTAGACTCGCTTCAACATACCCTTGCTACCTTGCATCACAAGGCATTTGCAGTAGGGGCTTTCTGGCACAAAGACACAGACAAGCGACAACTAAACCTGGCAGTGGGCCGACGACAAAGAGTTTGGTTTGAGGGACTCTGTGCTAATCCAGGTAAAATTTGAAATGACTACAACGCAGCTCTGCAAAATTATTAATGGATAATCTCGGTTAAATGAAGTGAGGGTAGGGTTATAGATAGTGAGGTACTTAAAATATTAGTTAAGAAAACCAGCGTAAAAAGGCGGCTGCGGTCAGTGCTGTTAGACCTAGCGCTGTGAGCAGTTGCCACGCGAGATGCCGACGCTCTATGGCCAAAGTAGCAGAATAGCGTAGGTAGATGATGACAATGGTCACTCCAAATACTGCGCATAACATCTTAATAAGTAGCGCTACCATAGCAATGCCATGTATGTCTGGAAGTTTGTCATAGTAAAGATAGCTTACTGTAGCAAAGCCCATGCCACTTATCGCTTGAGCTGCCCACCCTAATCCAACCAACCATGCAAGCTTGCGATGTAGAGCAGCAATTGCTGTTCCAAGAAATAATGCAAATGCGGCGCCGCCCACAACAGCAACAGCACCGAAATTATGGATCACTTGCACTACGGCGTAGCTTAGGTTTTCCATGGTCGTTTTGCTTTATTACATTATATTAACGTTGGTGCATGCTTGAACCCCGATAGGAGTGTGCCCCTTATTAACTATTTTGATGCATATGGCGTGTTTTCCCGGATCTAGTGAGTCTACTGTGTGATTGCCTTTTAATCTGCGTAACACTACAGCTTCTTTATCATCTACATATAAATGCACATGATCTCCATTTGGGCCAGGTACTACCTCATAGGAAACTTCGATTTTAGATTTTCTACTGATTTTTGATCCATCAGGGGGTGAAGATATTGTTACTGAAGCATCAGCGGCTAGTACAACTGGAATGTAACATCCCAAAAAAAACGATATTATTAGTGGTTTAAGTAAGCGCATAGTATTCTCCTTGGAATGTATAAATAAAAAGGTCACTTGCATTATTCCTAGATACTTACTGATTTTTATCAGCTTTATCAATGTAACACGTTAAACCGACTTCTGGAAGAAATGGCTGCTTATTTATACTTGAAGAAATGGCAAAATTCAAAGTTTATTAATGTATAGATAATAGTATTGGATAGTGAAAGTTAAGCGAGTCTTAAAAAAAAGAAAGCCAGATTAATCCGGCTTTCTTTTTTTTGTTAAGACTGAATTGCAAAAAACTAAATTAAGCTAGTACGTCAGTATCAACTACGATACCGTCCACTACAGAGACGGTATCGTAGTTTACATAAAATATACGTATTACACGGACGGTATAGTTCAAGTTTTACAAGTGCAATAAGATTGCTTTAAACTGTAACTGCAACACAAGCTTGAGTTCCCATATCAACCACTTCATGGAACTCGTCTACTATTTTGATACAGATGTCATGTTTTCCTGGTGCCAGTAGATCCAGACCAATTGTGTAGCCATAGCTACCGTTTAACAAATGTATTCCGGAAAAATGCTTGCCGTCTATAAACAGATGTCCATGCTCATCGTTATATAAGATGGTAGGCGATTGGAAACGATATGTGCCTTCAGGAGCCAACTTCGAGTATCCTGCATTCTGAGGTTGACGAGTCGTATCTACAAAGTTACCACCAGGTGTTATTGCATATTGCAGTCTGATTTTTGCTGGTTTTGTACCTGCTTTAGCATCAGTATTTTCTACAACTGCATTCATTGTTACTGTTGTACCCGTACCCCTTGGATCACCATTATTAACGCCATGAATTTGAGTATACGTTTTGCTTGCATTGTATTCCGCCGAATGATAACCAAGGCCGGTTTCAATTGGAGCTACGCAATATGGTGCTGCACTGGCTACACAGCCTCCAGTACCATTCGCCCTGTCTCCGGCCCATCCTTCATTAAAGTCTGTATCGTAAATGGGTTTGCCATCTACATACGGAATAGCGGTTTTAAAGTCTGGGGTATATTTGGTGGGTTGTTTACCATGATAACTGGCCTGACCACCACCGCCTTCTTCTTTCTGCCACTGATCAATATGATGTTCCCCGATGTGTTGTTGACCTTGTGTTTCATATTGGTATTTAGGGGCTGCTGCACCGCCGCCGGGTGGATAGTTACCTGGAATGCCGACTTGCCTTTCTGGATGCAAACTGCCGGCTTGAGGATCGGGTGCAAACGAGCCTGCCGGAGGAAGGAAATTGTATTGAGCATGTGGGCCGTCATATGCCATGGCAGCCGGGGAACTAATAG
>JBDSEJ010000193.1:0-5471 GCA_039920105.1 Candidatus Nitrotoga sp.
AATGTTTATAGCGCTTTCCACTACCGCAGAGACAAATTTGCAGGCGACTCAGCGGGGCCGATGTAGGACAAGATTCGCCCCCCCTCCCTCTTTTCAGGGCTTCTTGAAGATCAAAAAAAGCGAGTGGTTGTATATCACTCGTTGTTACGAGCAAATTCATGCTTTCGTTAACGTCAATCCCTTTGGGACCTCCCTCCTGAGGGTTTTTTCGTCCCAATGTAAAAAGGTCATTGCTCATTACTCTTATCGAACTGACCGGGTCAAATTTACCTGCCCAACCGTTATGGCTGTTTTCGTAAATGCGTAAAAAAGGAGCGCCGGCGTCTGCAACAATAATTGATCGGCCGTCCGCTGAAAATCGCACGCCATGTGGGTAAGTTGCACCATACAATATGCCTGTAGGATCACTATCTTGTGTTAGCTCGGGAGTGTTTTCGTACAAATAAATACAGTGTTTTCCATGGTTGCTGACTGCAATCCAGCGGCCGTCATTGCTAAACGACACCCCGTCTGGAATGTCCAGCCCCTTGGCCACCAAAATTTTGTTATGTTTGACTGAAATGGGCTCCGTCATATCCAAAATATGACGAGAAACATAATGGGCATAATTATTACAAATCAAAACGTCACACAGCCCATTTTCTAAACGGGTTGCAGATATAGACCCAGGCGAATGTAGCCACTGATTGCTAGAAAATATCCCCAGGTCTGGTAATTCAACTAACCTTATCTCCGCGTTACGGAGAGGCAGCAACAATACTGAAGCGCCTCCCGTGCGATTCGCTACTATCAAAGTTTTGTCATCCAAGAAAGCGAGGCCATGCGGATTTTTTAATCCCGGGGTTGATATTTCCACGAAATCGTTAATGACTACGCTTTTATAAGAGTCCGTAAATGAACAATCCACTTCCAGTATGAGAATTTTGTTGCTATGAAATCCTGCGATGGCAAGGCGTCGACCATCTGGAGAAAATTTCAAGTCTTCAGTGCGTCCCAAACCAACCAGTGCCTTACAAACTTCATCAGATAATTTGGGTTTTATATTCATTGAATTATAGAGATTGCGTATAGTGGTCAAGTAAGTTATGACACAGCGGTAGTTTTTCTGATCTGTTTCACTTGAAAGAGGAAGACAGATCACCCAATATTAAGTTTAAGCTATTATAGTTACGGAATCACTCAGTAGATGAAGTGATATCGGCTTTAGGGTGCCCTTTTAGCTTCCGCGTGATTGGCCTGTTTACCCTGCCGGACGTGTTCCATTTTGAGTTTCATTAAAAAACTGAACCAGCTAATTTTTTGGAGAAAATGATGAATAAATTTCTGTTGTTTGCGGGCTTGATGTTTGCAACTTCTGCGTCTTACGCTGCCGTGCAAGGCAAGGAAGTGACCTATAGCGCCAATGGCACCTCTCTCAAGGGTTATATCGCCTATGACGATGCGATAAAGGGTAAGCGGCCAGGCATTCTGGTAGTGCATGAATGGTGGGGACACAACGAATATGCGCGCAAACGCGCTCGCATGTTGGCAGAGCGTGGCTACACCGCGTTGGCAGTGGATATGTATGGCGACGGCAAACAGGCGCATCACCCAGACGATGCTGGCAAATTTGCCAGCGAAGTGTCAAAGAACGCAAAACTTACCAAGGCCCGATTCGATAGCGCATACAGCCTGATCAGCAAAGAAAAGACCGTGGATTCCAACCGCATCGCAGCCATCGGCTATTGTTTTGGTGGTTCGGTAGTATTAAACATGGCGCGTATCGGCAAACCTCTTGCAGCCGTGATGAGTTTCCACGGTGGCCTGGGGACTGAACACCCGGCAGAGGCGGGAAAAGTCAAGGCACGGATCGCCTCCTTTACTGGTGAAGAAGACCCGATGATCCCCGCGACGCAGGTCGCCGCTTTCAGACAGGAGATGGACAAGGCCGGCGTGACTTATAAAGCGGTAACCTATCCCGGTGCCAAGCACAGCTTCACTAATCCCGATGCAGATAAACTTGGCCAGGAATTCAAAATGCCGATGGCCTATAACGCTGCTGCAGACAAGGCTTCGTGGGACGAAGGCATGGCATTTCTGGCCGATGCTTTTCATGCTGGGAATATGACCAAGAAAAACTGAGAAAGACAACAATCGGGTCGAAGAACACAAGGTGTGTAGCTGCACTGATGTGGTCGAAATGTTTTAAATTTTCAATATATTTAAAAAGGAACGTCATGAGCCAATATGAAATTGCTGTAATCGTTGGAAGCCTTCGTAAGAATTCATTCAACCGCATGCTGGCGCATGCCATTGTAAAATTGGCGCCATCAGAGTTCATATTTAAAGAATTGAAAATCAGAGATTTGCCGCTTTACAACCAGGACGACGACGCTAACCAGGCAGAATCCGTCAAACAGCTGAAAGACGAAATAATTGCGGCGCATGGCTTACTGTTTGTTACACCCGAATACAACCGCTCAATTCCTGGTGTGCTCAAAAACGTAATCGACCACGCCTCGCGACCCTATGGCCAGAGTGCTTGGGGGGGCAAGCCCGCCGGTGTGCTGGGCGCTTCTCCTGGCGCCCATGGCACAGCCATGGCACAACAACATTTGCGCAACATACTCTCACATCTAAACGTACCGACGCTTGGGCAACCCGAAGCATTCGTTCAAGTAAAGGATGGGTTGTTTGACGAAGCCGGTGACATCGGTATAGCCAGCAAAAAATTCTTCCAGAACTGGATGGATCAGTATGTCGCGTGGGTGAAAAAACATGCTATCTGATGAAATTTAAAGTCAGAACATCATCGCTTAGACCTTCCATCAACCCTGTCGTGACATGCCGCGATGCACGCTAAACCTTCGCATAATTACCTGTCTGGCTACCCACTGGCACTGGCGGAGCAAGTACAGCGGCTAATCGAACAAGACCGGCTGACCAACATGTTGCAGCAGAAGTATCAGCATGCGCACGCGGTACGCTCCGACAAAGCGCTCTATGACTATGTGCTGGAAGTCAAAGGCAAGTATCTACGCAACGCCGGGCAGCTGAGCAAGGTGACGTTCGACGGCAAACTGCATGTAATCCACCACGCACTCGGCACGCACACAAGCATCTCACGAATACAAGGCACAAAACTTAAGGCAAAACGTGAGATTCGCATAGCGGAATTATTCAAGGAAATGCCGCTAGAATTTTTGCGCATGATCGTTGTTCACGAACTTGCACACATCAAAGAACGCTAACACAACAAAGCCTTCTATCAACTGTGTCGGCATATGGAGCCTGATTATCACCAGTTGGAATTTGACTTGCGGGCTTACCTCACCCACCTTGAAACGACTGGCCTGCCTCTTTGGTCTGCCGCGAAGGTCAACGCAGACTCGCCTTGAGAATGTGATGTGGGGCACTTTCCACATATATTGCAACTTTTATGGTCAAAATCGCTCATACGGCATCAAATAACGCCAAAATCCGGGCTGCAATTTGGCCATCGATATTCGTCCGATTCGGATTCGTTTCATGGCCAGCATCTGCAGCCCGACACTTTTACACATATGTGCGATCTGGCCGGGTTGCACACCTTTAAGGGCAAAACGCAGCCGTGTTTCGTTTTGCCAGCTGACCTTAATCGGGGGCAGTGCCTGACCATTAAATTTGATTCCGTGTTTGAGTTGCTTTACCCCATCGGAACTCAGCTCACCAGCGACCTCGACAATATATTCTTGCTCAATCGTGGCTGCATCATCGGTCAGCTTGCGTGCCACTCGAAAATCCTGGGTGAATACTAGCAAGCCGCTCGCATTTCTTTCTAACGGTGTGCCTTGCGTCAATCGAGCAAAGTGTTGCCGGGTGACCCGTATGTCGGATAGGTCATCAGCTGACCTCGTATCGGCGCAAATAAGTTGCTGCGCAGCGTTAGCATCCATGCCTGCAACTGGCGGCTGGTTAAACAAAATGGTCACTGGCGCAACCGGATCAAGAGTAGCTTCGGGGTGGAGCTGGACTATTTCCTGCTGCGACACCATACGCTGCGGTTGGTCAACCACCTGTCCATCGACCATAACCCAACCACCTGCAATATAAAGCTCAGCCTCGCGGCGAGAGCAGGAAATTAATTCGACCAGGCATTTTGAGAGACGAACAGGATCTGCCATGAAAAGTTCATACTGAAAAAAGGAATGCCATTGTAAATGCTCAAGTCTAACTATCACATGTAAAATATGAGCATGAATGCCAATAAAAAATCAGTAAACACTCCCAGTTTGGACGGTATCACTCTCGAAACCATCGTCACACAACTATCCGAAAATATGGGCTGGGAAGCTATGGGCATTGCTGTGCCAGTGCGATGTTTCACGCATGATCCAAGCATAAAATCCAGTTTGAAATTTTTACGAAGAACGCCGTGGGCTCGCACAAAAGTAGAACAGCTGTATTTGCAACAAGCCAAACAAACTGCGAAAGACGACATAGCCTAATTTTTTTAGGACGACGATAGGAAGCAGCGTTATAAAAAATTAAAAGGCTTACAATTTGATATGTAAGCCTTTTATATACTGGTGCGCCAGAAGAGATAAATCTGGGAACTGGGAAGTGTCTTTGGCTATCGCTTAATCTTTTGCCTAAGAAAAATACTCTGCGTCAATATCTCTGGCGTGATGTAACACCCGGACAACCAATAAACCACCATCTTCTGGCAAATAAAAAATGATGTACGGTGTACGCATCGGAAAACTTCGCAGTCCATTTGCTAACTCCGGTCGTGCTCTGCCCATTTCTGGCTGAGTACCCAATAGCGCAACCGTTGCCTGAACAGTATTCAAGGATTCATCTGCCGCAACAAGGTTTTCTTCTGCTATGGTTAACCACAGTTCCAAAAGATCAGCTTCCGCTAAACTGGTAAAGCGAATACGTGGCATCAGGCAGCAGATTTGCGAGTTTTCAGAAGTTGGCGACCTTGCTGTTTCAGATTAGCGAAATCAATTTCCTTTACGCGCCCATTCTTTGCATCATTTAATCCAGCAGCAATATCTTGACGCAGGCTGTCGAGCTTGACCGTTTTGACTTGCTCGTATGCTTCAAATAATCTCAGCGCCTCACGGATCACTTCGCTTGCGGAACCGTACATGCCAGATTCAACGCGCTGGCGCACACGCGCTTCCAACTCTGGTGGTAAAGATACATTCATAGACATGGCAATTCTCCAAAAAATAATGTTGGCATCAGTATGTCAATTTATGGCATAAATTGCCAGCGCACTTTAGGAAGTGCCCGGTTTTATCTGTTTTGAAAAAAATAAAAAAGGCTTATTTCCTTTGAGAAACAAGCCTTTTTTGGATGTGGCGCGCCCGGAGCGATTCGAACGCCCGACCCCTTGGCTTGTAGGATCGAATAGTTACAGAAACCTATTTATTAATCAATTATTTACCAGTGTTCGTCACATTCTAAAACAGTCCAAAACATTACAGGATACCTTCATAGCT
>JBDSEJ010000194.1:0-6371 GCA_039920105.1 Candidatus Nitrotoga sp.
TTGGTTGATACTGGTGCCTTCGTTAGAACGAACAAAGTGAAGTGGCTCGTAAACTACTTTTTGGCCGTCGGCATATTTGACAATAACTTCTGCGCCTTCAGCTTTAACAACTTCGCCTTCGCCTTCAGCCACTATCAGCTGACCAGTGTTACGAGCAGCAGTACCTTCAAAACCAGTACCAACAATAGGGCTCTCTGGGCTTATAAGTGGCACAGCCTGACGCTGCTGGTTACTACCCATCAAGCTACGGTAGACGTAGTTTTTTTCAATAAACGGAATAAGACCGGCAGACGATCCAATAACCTGACGACGAGCGGCGTCAACATGCGTGACTTCGTCGGCGTCAACTTCGGCAGCTACAAGGTAGCGACGAGCTGGAAGACGTTCGTCCAAGAAATAACCATCTTCGTCAATTTCGCTACCAGCGCTGGCAATAATGGCGTGCTCTTCTTCGGAAGCGTCCATATAGACAACGTCTTTTGAAGCACGAGCCTTAACAGGCCACGTAATCTGATCTTTAACTTCTGCAAGTTTCTTTGCGTCTTCAACAGATACAAATTTGCCTGCCTTTACGATAACTTTGCCTTTTACTTCCAAATCGGCACCGGCAACATGGCCAGCGATTTCCTTGGCAGTTGCAGCGGTCACAACCTTACGATATGGAGTTTCGATAAAACCATAATTATTGATACGTGCGTATAGCGCCAACGAGTTAATCAAACCGATATTCGGCCCCTCTGGCGTCTCAATCGGGCACAAGCGACCATAATGAGTCGGGTGTACATCGCGTACTTCAAAGCCAGCTCGTTCACGAGTCAATCCACCCGGACCAAGCGCAGAAATTCGGCGCTTATGTGTCACTTCGGATAATGGATTGGTTTGATCCATGAATTGCGACAATTGGCTGGATCCGAAAAACTCCTTGACAGCCGCAGAAATTGGTTTTGCATTTATCAAGTCGTGCGGCATCAGATTGTCTGTTTCGGCTTGACCCAGACGCTCCTTCACCGCACGCTCTACGCGTGCTAATCCAGTGCGAAACTGGTTCTCAGCCAACTCACCCACAGCCCGCACACGCCGGTTTCCGAGGTGATCAATATCGTCGATTTCGCCACGCCCATTACGCAACTCGACCATAATTTTTATTACTGCCACAATATCTTCGTTAGATAGTGTGACCGAACCAGTCAGCTCATCCAACCCAACACGGCGGTTGAATTTCATACGCCCCACAACTGATAAGTTATAACGCTCTTCAGAAAAGAACAGGCCATTAAAGAGATTTTCCACCGCATCCTCTGTAGGCGGCTCTCCAGGACGGATCATTCGATAGATAGCAACTCGCGCTGTCCACTGATCGGTGGTCTCATCAGCACGCAGAGTCTGCGAAATATAGCCCCCTTGATCAAGATTATTGGTGTATAGCGTCCGGATCTTTTTCTCTCCTGCTACCTGCAACTTTGCCAGTAGTGCTTCAGTTATCTCATCGTTCGCATTGGCAATTATTTCGCCACTTTCTTTATCTATCACGTTATGCGCTAGAACGCGTTCATACAAAAAGTCTTCGCCCACTGCCAACTTATCAATATCAGCTTCCTGTATTTCACGGATATGGCGCACTGTAATGCGCTTGCCACCGGCAACTATCACCTTGCCATTCTTGCCCAGAATATCAAATCGAGCCACTTCGCCGCGCAGCCTTTCGGGCACAACCTCAAATTGAATGCTTTTTTTACCAATATGAAATGTATCAAACTCAAAAAATGCTTCAAGAATCTGCTCTGGCGTATAGCCAAGTGATTTTAATAGAATAGTAACCGGCATTTTACGGCGGCGATCTATACGGAAATAGACATAATCTTTAGCGTCGAACTCAAAGTCCAACCACGATCCACGATAAGGAATAATGCGCGCGGAAAACAGCAGCTTGCCGGAACTATGCGTCTTGCCGCGGTCATGTTCAAAGAACACACCAGGTGAGCGGTGCAATTGCGACACGATAACGCGTTCGGTACCATTTATGACGAACGAACCGGTATTGGTCATAAGCGGAATTTCACCCATGTACACTTCCTGCTCTTTCACTTCCTTTATGACAGTTGGCTTGGATACCTCTTTATCGAACAGGGTCAAGCGCACACGAGCACGTATCGGGGAAGCATAAGTAAGGCCGCGTTGCTGACACTCTTTCACATCGAAAGGCGGCATACCCAAATTGTAACTAACGAAGTCAAGTCTCGCATATTTGTTATGACTCTCAATCGGAAAAATCGAATGGAATGCTGCCTGCAAACCATCGTTAATTCGCTGATCAGGTAACTGACTCGCTTGAAGAAAGGCACTATAAGATTCTAATTGCGTGGACAGCAAAAATGGTATCGGCAAAGCACCGATACGTTTCGCAAAACTTTTACGAATACGTTTTTTTTCAGTAAAAGAATAACTCATGATATCTCCACGACCGAGGGAAAAGACAATGAATAAAAAGCTTTTTGGAGCTTGCTGTCCATTATCTTCTATAAACGGCAAAAGGCTGGCGGGAATCCGTCAGCCTTCCAACGCTTACAAAATTTACTTGATTTCAGCAGTAGCGCCAGCCTCGATCAATTGCTTCAGAACAGCGTCCGCATCAGCTTTATTTACGCCTTCTTTAACAGCCTTTGGCGCACCATCCACCAAATCCTTGGCTTCTTTTAATCCGAGACCTGTAATAGCGCGAACCACTTTAATTACGTTCACCTTGCTGGATCCCGCAGAGGTTAACATCACGGTAAATTCAGTTTGCTCAGCTGCTGCTGTAGCTGCTGCAGCTGGCGCTGCTACTGCCACAGCAGCAGCAGCAGACACACCAAATTTTTCTTCCATTTCCTTGATCAGTGCAGACAATTCCAACACTGTCATTTGTGCAATTGCGTCCAAAATGTCAGCCTTATTTACAGCCATGTTGCTCTCCTAATGTTAGTTCAAAAAGTTTGATAAGGGGTCGTTAAGCGGCAACCGTTTCAGCCACCTTCTTATCGCGGATAGCAGCTATGCCACGCACAAAAGTACTTGTAGCGGCATTCATGGTCGCCATCAAACGTGCGATCAACTCATTACGGCTCGGGATAGCAGCCAGTACAGCAACCTGCTCCGCAGACATCAATGAATCAATCATGGCTCCAGCTTTGATTACTAGCTTGCTGTTCGTCTTGCCAAACTCATGCACTACTTTTGCTGCCGCGACAGGATCAGCGCTGATGCTATATGCTAGGGGGCCTACCATTTGTTCTGCCAAAGCCTCAAACGGAGTACCATGCACAGCTCGACGCGCCAATGTATTCTTTAACACGCGAAAGTACACCCCTGATTTGCGCGCAGTTGCACGCAGTTTAGTAATGTCGCTAACCGTAATACCACGATGCTCTACCAATACTATTGTCTGTGCCTGCATTACTTGCGCATTTACTTCAGTTACTATTGCTTGTTTTTCTTGCAGATTAAGACCCAAATCATTCTCCATCTTCAATTGGAACACCAAACGAAAACTTGGCGAACCCTTATTAACAACTGCGTCCTTATCCGGGAAATAATTTTTCCCGGTACCGGGCACACCATCTACGTAGGCGCCAGAGGTCAGTAAGCAGCAACATAGATTTTGCTGCTACCATACAAATCTCTTTCATTAAATCCTTATTAGATACCTACGGTCTTTGACAATCTGCCAATAAAACAGCAGTTCAAAGCCTGTAGCGGCATGAAAAGCCAATCAAACATGCCGCTCAATTATAAATTGCAACCTCGACTTTCGATTGTTGTAGCCAACAAGAACTACAATTTCAAAATTCTAAGTAGAGGCGAGAAAATGAATTATTACGCCAAACTGGCCTGTTCGATACGAATACCCACACCCATGGTACTGGAGACAGACACTTTCTTTAGGTACACGCCCTTTGCAGCAGCTGGTCTCGCCTTGTTTAAAGCATCAACCAACGCCAGCAGATTTTCACGCAGCGCCTCCGACTCGAACGACGCACGACCAATGGTGCACTGCACAACGCCATTCTTGTCAGTGCGGTACTGCACCTGACCAGCCTTGGCGTTTCTAACAGCACCAGCTATATCGACGGAGACCGTACCCACCTTAGGATTAGGCATTAAGCCGCGCGGGCCAAGAATTTGGCCTAATTGGCCAACAATACGCATAGCATCAGGAGAGGCTATAACCACATCAAAATCCATATTGCCCGACTTTATACTTTCCGCCAAGTCCTCGAAACCTACCACATCCGCACCAGCAGATTTAGCCTCCTCAGCCTTGGCTCCTTGAGCAAACACGGCAATGCGGACAGTCTTTCCAGTTCCTTTGGGCAACACTACAGCGCCGCGAACTAACTGATCGGACTTGCGTGCGTCTATTCCCAAATTGATTGCAATGTCTATTGATTCATTGAATTTGGCCTTCGCAGTTTCTTTGGCCAGATTCAACGCTTCATTCATCTCGTACAGTTTTGTACGGTCAACTTTTGTAGCCAACGCTTTATAACGCTTAGAAATATGAGCCATGTTACACACCCTCCACAACAATACCCATGCTGCGCGCACTACCGGCAATAGTGCGTACCGCCGCATTCATGTCAGTAGCGGTCAGATCGGGCATCTTGGTCGTTGCTATTTCTTCTGCCTGTTTACGGGTTAACTTACCCACCTTGTCTGTATGCGGCTTGGGACTACCTTTCTGCACGCCCACTGCCTTCTTAATCAGAATGGTCGCAGGCGGAGTTTTCATAATAAAGGTGAAGCTTTTGTCTGCAAAAGCCGTAATTACCACCGGAATTGGCAAACCAGGTTCCACGCCCTGAGTCTGCGCGTTAAATGCCTTACAAAACTCCATGATATTTAAACCACGCTGACCTAATGCCGGACCGATAGGCGGACTTGGATTAGCCTTGCCAGCAGGAACTTGCAACTTGATAAAACCTATAATTTTCTTTGCCACAACACTCTCCCTATGGGTTCAATTGAACGCAATTGCGCTCTCCCCGATTTATAAAGCAAGTAAAAAAATAACTAGAGAAAACTCCTGTCAACAGGCTACTCTTATCCAGTTATCTTGACACCCACCCTAAGCCTTTTCTACTTGACCGAAATCCAATTCCACAGGAGTTGAGCGACCAAAAATAGTCACCGCCACCCGCAACTTGTTTTTATCATAATTGACATTTTCCACAACTCCGTGAAAATCAGTGAACGGACCATCCTTGACACGCACCGCCTCACCCACCTCAAACAATACTTTGGGCCTCGGTTTTTCGACCCCAGTTTGCATTTGGTGCATTATATTTTGAACTTCTCTTTCACTAATGGGAGTCGGTTTCATTGCCGAACCACCCAAGAATCCAGTAACTTTTGGAGTGCTTTTAACGAGATGCCAACTTTCGTCGGTCATCTCCATCTCAACCAGCACATAGCCGGGAAAGAATTTACGCTCGCTAATACTTTTCTGGCCTAACTTCAACTCCACAACCTCTTCCACCGGCACCAAAATCTGCCCAAACTGATCTTCCAAACCCGCGCGTTGAATGCGCTCCGGTAATGCACGCTGCACGTATTTCTCAAACTGAGAGTACGTATGAACCACATACCAACGCTTGGACATTATTCACGCCCCATTAATTTATTAATCACTAACAACAGACTGGCATCAACCGCCCACAAAAATAGCGCCATTACAACCGCAAACAAAAGCACTACCGCGGTAGTCTGCACCGTTTCTTTGCGCGACGGCCATACCACGCGCTTAGCCTCCGATACAGATTCCGTACCAAAAGCAAATAAGCGCTTGCCGGGCTCGGTCATCCAGACTACAGCAGCAGCCAACGAAAACCCGAGCAATATTGCCGAAAGCTTCACAACTGCAGCGCTGTCGTGCAAAGCATAAAATCCCGCAATGCCCGCAGCAACGAACATAAATGCGATAACCAATTTAATTTTATCCGCCATGCGCAATCTGTCCGTCTTTCATGATGATATAACTGGCAGGCCAGGAGGGTTTCGAACCCCCAACCCTCGGTTTTGGAGACCGATACTCTACCAATTGAGCTACTGGCCTATTTTATTGAAATGAGAATGCAACCAAACAAGGCGAAGTAGATCCGCCATTTAAGCTCGCCCCTCCTCCTTTGACATCCGCTACTCTATAACCTTTGCCACCACACCAGCACCAACGGTGCGTCCACCCTCACGTATCGCGAAGCGCAGACCTTCTTCCATCGCAATAGGGGCAATCAAGCTCACAGTCACCGACACATTATCCCCCGGCATGACCATTTCAGTACCAGCCGGCAACTCGACAGCACCTGTTACATCGGTTGTACGGAAGTAAAATTGCG
>JBDSEJ010000195.1:0-4471 GCA_039920105.1 Candidatus Nitrotoga sp.
TAGGGGTGACTAAATGATGGAAATCAAGAATAACATTGGCAGGCGCAGCTTTCTAAAGCTGTCTGCCACCGCTGGACTAGCTGTAATGGCTAGTAACGCCTTTGCAGCCTCACCATTTCTGAAGCCGTATGTAGTTGACAATCCTTTAAAGTCCTACCCGAATAGAGACTGGGAAAAGGTTTACAGGGACATGTTCCACGTTGACAGCGAATTCATATTTCTCTGTGCGCCAAATGATACCCACAACTGCCTGCTTAAGGCCCATGTAAAGAATGACGTTGTTATCCGCATCTCGCCGTCATACGGCTACGGAGATGCAGAAGATATGGATGGAAACCGCTCCAGTCACAGATGGGAGCCACGCATCTGTAACAAGGGTATGGTTATGAACAGAAAGGCCTATTCTGACCGTCGGCCCAAGGGCGCCATGGTTAGACTCGGTTTTAAGGCATGGGCAGAGGCGGGCTATCCCCGGACTGGCGCAAATGGTTTCCCGGATCAAAAGTATCTGCAACGCGGAAAAGAACCCTTTATCAAGTTGCCATGGACCGAAGCTTACGCATTGGCAGCCGGGGCGTTGGAAAATATCGCCCGCACCTATTCCGGTGACAAAGGTGCAGCATTGCTCACCCGGCAAGGCTACGACCCCGAGATGATTGCGTCCATGCACGGATGCGGTGTTAAAACCATGAAATTCCGGGCAGGTATGGCCGCTCTGGGCGTGTTAAGAATCTATTCGTTAAAGCGGTTTGCGCAAGGATTGGCGCTTTTGGACGCTTACGTAAGACAAATTGGCCCGGATGAAGCGAGTGGCGCAAAAGTAATGGACAGTTATTCCTGGCATACCGATCTGGCGCCTGGATGCCCTATGGTTACGGGTCACCAGATGCTGGATTATGAATTCATGGTATATGAACATGCCAAGCTTATCGTATTCTGGGGTAACAACTTCGTTTGTACCAAGATGCCGGATCTACATTGGGTCAGTGAGTCCAGGCTCAAAGGCTGCCATATTGTAGACATTTCCATCGATTACCACGCGACTGCCAACAAGGCAGACGACGTCATTATTCTTCGTCCCGGTACCGACCCTGCTCTGGGTCTGGGTGTGTGCCATCACCTTATCAAGAACAATCACTACGACGAGAATTATCTGCGCGGCAATACAGATATGCCTTTGCTGATCAGAACGGATAACTGGAAAAACCTGAAGGCATCGGACATTATCGCGGACTACAAGCTTGCCGAACTTACGCACCATCTCAAGGTCATGAAGCCCGGCGAGCATCCTACGCAACCGGTGGCCTTCCAGGCCACGGCCTTTGTTGCCGAGGACGTCCGTAAATTCTGGGGCGACAATGTGGTATGGGATAAAAAGACCAACAAAGCCGTTCCGCTGACCCGGGATGAATGCGGCGCGCGCTATGCTGCGAAGGGCGTCGAGTCCGCATTGACGGGCGATTATGAAGTGACCCTGGTTGATGGCAAGAAGATCAAGGTTACAACTGTATTCCAGTTGCAAAAAGAATACCTGGAGGAGTTCACCCCGGAAAACACGTCTATCATGACCGGCGTACCGGTGGAAGCGATTGTTGATCTTGCCAACCTGTTCCACAAACACCGCGGGCAAGGCATCATCAGCACCGGCGCGGGAACCAATCACTACTTCAATTCAACCCTGAAGGATCGTGGCTTCATGCTGCTGTCGGCACTGAGCGATAACGTTGGCCATATTGGCGGATGTACCTTCGGTAACTATGTTGGTAACTACCGTCAGTCAGTGTTTGGCGGATTTGGTCAATATCTTGCGGAAGATCCGTTCAATCCCGAGTTGGATGGCAGAAAGATGGTCACCAAACTGGCGCATTATACCGATGACGAATCTGCCCATTACTACAACTATGGCGATCGGCCCTTGCGGAACGGAACGCGGTTGCTGACTGACCCCGGGCATATGCCCTCTCCCACCAAGGTGCTGTGGCAGGCTAACTCCAACTCCTCACTGGGCAATGCCAAAGGCCACTATGACATGATCGTCAATACCCTTCCCAGATGGGAAGCGATCTTTTACAGTGACTGGAATTGGACCGCATCCTGTGAGTACTCTGACATCGTTTGGGGTGTGGACTCCTGGTTGGAAAACAAGCATACCGACATGGCGTGCTCCTGCTCCAACCCGTTCCTGACCGTTTCTCCCATTACACCGTTGAGACGCTTCCAGGATACCGTTGGCGATGCCGAAGTACCTGCCGGTATCTTCAGGGCATTTACAGCGCTGACCGGTGACCAAAAGTTTGCCGACTACTTCAAGTTTGTGGGAACCAACCCGGCCGGTAATCCGGCAGACAGAGATTCCGAAGTTTACGGACAACGGGTTCTCAACGCGGGATCAGCCACCCGCGGGATGGTATTTGCCGAGATCAGAGAAAAGGCTAAAAGAGGGATTCCTACCATCTTCATGGCCAGAACCTACCCAAGAATCAGCGGCTGGGAGCAGACCGCTGAAGGTGGCGGCTTGCCCTGGTACACCAAGAGCGGCAGACTGGAATTTTACATGGATGATCCCCGGTTGATTGACGGGGGCGAAAACCTTACCGTTTATCGGACACCGATTGATTCAAGCCACTACGAGCCGAATGTCATTGTGGGTAACAGCCGTGCGTTTGCATTGATGGAAACCCCCGAGATGCGTGGTTTGGAAAGGATGGGAAACAGCCTTAAGATTGCCGAGAACAGGCAAGGAAGAAACGTCATCTTAACGACCAAAGAGTTGATGGCGACCACCCACCCGCTCAGGCCGCACGGGTATGAGTTCTGCTTCAATTCACCCAAGTATCGGCACGGTGCCCATACCACCCCGATTGATACGGATTTGATGACATTGTGGTGGGGGCCGTTTGGCGACATCTACCGTCATGACAAGAGACAGCCGTCAGTCGGTGAAGGGTTTGTGGACGTTAATCCGCTGGATGCCAAGCGTTTTGGTATCGATGAAGGCGATTATATCTGGGTCGATGCTGATCCAGGTGACAGGCCTTACAAGGGATGGAAAGAAGGCACGCCTGAATATGCACTTGCCCGGTTCATGGTCAGATGCAGATATTTCCCGGGTATGTCCCAAGGCTCCATGCGGATGTATTACAACGCCTATGCCGCCACCTATGGCAGTATGGAAGGTGCGCGGACCCGGGCTGACGGATTGGCCAAGAGCCCAAGAACCAACTATCAGGCCATGTTCAGATCCGGAAACCATCAAAGCTGCACCCGCGCGTGGATCAACCCGACCAACACCACTGACACCGTGGCCAACAAGAAAGTCTTTGGACAGGAAATCATCATTGGTGCGCAGAATGACGTTCACTGCGCCAATGGCGCGCCAAAGGAATCGTATGTGAAGATCGAGTTGGCTGAAAAAGGCGGTGTAAACGGCGGCGTTTGGCATATTGCAGCCAAAGGCTACAGGCCAACCTATGAAAGTCAGCAGATGAAGACTTATCTCCAGGGTGGATTTACCAGCCGATAATTACGGGTGTGCAGCCGCCGCCCTGGATCAGGGCGGCGTTCTTGAAGTTATGAAATAATTTTGTAAATGGAGATCTACAATGGCAAAAGTTAGAAATTGGCAACTCGGCAGGGAAATGGACTATCCCTATGAAGAAAACAGGCCAGGTCGGCAAATCTCAATGTTGTTCGATTTGAATAAATGTATCGCCTGTCAGTCATGTACGATGGCGTGCAAAACGACCTGGACGGCCGGTAAAGGCCAGGAAACCATATTCTGGAACAACGTGGAATCGAAGCCTTACGGATTCTATCCGCTTGCCTGGGATGTGAAGGTTCTGGCCCTGCTGGGAGAACAAGCGCAACCATGGTCAGGCAACAAGTACAACGGCACGACGATCTTTGAAGATCTGGGCATGAACCAGCGGATCAAGGGTTATCTGCCTGATGAAATGGACTATGCGCATCCGAACCTGGGTGAAGATGAGTGCCTTAAAATCCTGGATGGTGAAGGGGATTATATTAAGGGTCCTACGCACAAGAACTGGGGTTTCTTCTTCCCACGGATTTGCAATCACTGCACCTTCCCGGGTTGCCTGGCAGCTTGCCCAAGAAAAGCGATCTACAAGCGACAAGAAGACGGGATTGTTCTGATTGATGCGTCCAGATGCAGAGGCTACAGAGAGTGCGTTTCTGCTTGCCCTTACAAGAAGTCTTTTTACAACGACACCACACGGACCAGCGACAAGTGCATCTCGTGCTATCCGAAGGTCGAGGCTGGCCTGCAGACTCAGTGCACGACTCAATGTATCGGAAAGATCCGTCTGAACGGTTTCAAGTCAGCCGATTACGATAAGATCATGGGCAAACAAGTTCGTGAAAACAATCCGATCGACTTCCTGGTGCACGTGAGGAAGATTGCACTGCCGATCTATCCGCAGTTTGGCACTGAGCCGAGCAACATGTACTT
>JBDSEJ010000196.1:0-2690 GCA_039920105.1 Candidatus Nitrotoga sp.
TAAAAACTAAACAGAAGTATGGTTCCTTTTATTACTTTGCTATGTGGATGGGTTTGCGAGGCGATGATCTAAATATTGATACTGAAAGCGAACCAAAATTAACCTGTTCGGTGACAAGTATGACTGTTGTGTTCACTAATGATATGACTAGGCTTTTGTAGCTATAGTTTGGAATTAGGAAACAATTTATGCGCTTTGTTGCGATTGATATTGAAACCGCGAACCCAGATATGAGCTCGATTTGCCAGATTGGTATTGCAGAATTTGCTGATGGAAATCTTGTAGGTGAATGGTCAGCACTTATTGATCCAGAGGATTATTTTGATGAGGTTAATATTTCCATTCATGGCATAGAGCCACAAATGGCGAAAGGTCAGCCGAGACTGCCAGATATTGCAGGAGCCTTGAGAGGTTACTTGGAAAATGGCATTAGTGTTTGTCACACGCACTTTGATCGAATTGCTCTTGCACGTGCGTTTGCAAAATATAAACTTAGTCCAATTTCAACCTCATGGTTAGACTCTGCCAGAGTGGTGCGCCGGACATGGAAAGATTTGGCTTGGCAAGGTTATGGTCTCAAGAATGTCTGTAACAAGATTGGTTATGAGTTTAAGCATCATGACGCATTGGAGGATGCGAAAGCTGCCGGTCATGTATTGCTCGCTGCAATACATGAATCAAAGTTAGATTTGGAAGCATGGATGCATCGTGTCAATCAACCAATTGATCCACAGCGATCCTCGTATGGAGCGGCAATCCATCGCGACAGGAATCCGGAGGGGGATATGTTTAGTGAGATCGTCGTATTTACTGGAGCACTTAAGTTGCCTCGAAATGAAATGGCAGACTTTGCGGCTAGTGTAGGGTGTCAAGTTGCTAGTGGCGTGACCAAGAAAACAACTATTCTTATTGTTGGCGACCAAGACATCTCAAAACTTGCGGGGCATGAAAAAAGCGCCAAACACAGGAAGGCCGAGTTGTTGGCGGCAGAAGGCTATCCAATCCGGATTATTCGCGAAACCGACTTCAATACTCTCGCTCAAGGTGCAGTCGGTTTAGGTGAGTGCAGTGAAACCAAATAAGTTTGGATGGATTACAATTGTGATGGGTATTGCTGCGCTCAACCCATCCTACAGCTCGAAGGAAACAAAACAAAATGAATAAAATTACCAAAGCGGTGTTTCCAGTAGCTGGATTGGGCAGCCGTTTCTTGCCTGCCACCAAGGCCAGTCCCAAGGAAATGATGCCGGTAGTCGATAAGCCCTTAATCCAGTATGCGGTTGAAGAGGCAGTGGCGGCGGGTATTACTGACATGGTGTTCATCACTGGTCGCAATAAACGCGCTATTGAGGATCATTTCGACACGGCTTATGAAATTGAAGCTGAACTTTTCGCGCGCGGCAAAAGTGAGTTGTTACGTGCAGTTCAGGAAGTGATCCCCAAACATGTAAATTGCATCTATATCCGTCAGTCTGAAACGCTTGGGCTCGGTCATGCAGTTCTGTGTGCGCAGCCGGTAGTGCACAACGAACCGTTTGCGGTGATTTTGGCCGATGACTTGATTGCCGGGGATACATCCACCATTAAACAGATGGCAGACGTATACCAGCGCTATCAATGTTCCGTTCTTGGCGTGGAGGATGTGCCACCGTCACAGACGGGGCAATATGGCATAGTCAGTAGTAGCAATGTAGAACAGAATGTTGAGCAGATAAATTCTATCGTTGAAAAGCCTAGCCCGTCAGATGCGCCTTCCACTCTTGCGGTGGTCGGGCGTTACGTGTTAACGCCGCGTATTTTTTATCATCTTGCGCAGGTACAGGCGGGCGCCGGGGGCGAAATTCAGCTGACCGATGGTATTTCGGCATTGATAAAGGAAGAAAAAGTAATGGCATACCGGTTTAACGGTATTCGTTATGATTGCGGCTCCAAGTTGGGCTACCTCAAAGCAACTGTGGCATTGGGCCTTAAGCATCCTGAGCTGGGTGAAGAATTTGCTGCTTATCTGGCAACAATCAAGTAATGCTCACTAATCAGCAAGCGAGCGATATCCTGAATCAAGCTGAGTTGATTATTTCAGCTGATGAAGTACAGGGCGCCGTAATGAGCGTTGCGCAGGAAATTAATACTGTATTAACTGACGTGCATCCACTACTGCTATCCGTAATGGGTGGTGCGGTGGTGTTTACCGGGCAATTGCTGCCACTGCTTACTTTTCCGCTCGATTTCGATTATGTTCATGTATCGCGCTATGGCCGTAACCTGCAGGGCGGAACCTTGAATTGGAAGGTTGAGCCGCGCGAAAATGTAGCTGACCGTGTGGTGTTGGTGGTGGATGATATTCTCGATGAGGGTGAGACGCTGGCCGCAGTTAAGCAGCGAGTGCTGGATTTGGGTGCCGCCAAGTTTTACAGTGCAGTGTTTGCTGATAAACGGATTGGAAAGGCTAAGCCGATACGTGCCGATTTTGTGTGGGTAGAATTGCCTGATCGTTTTGTATTCGGCTTCGGTATGGACATACATGGCGCTTGGCGTAATTTGCCTGCGATTTACGCCACGAGGGAAAAAACAGAATAAAGTATAGTAAAGTATTACATGCAATTAAAATTATAATTGAATGTTTCTATTGGTTTTGTATAAAATTAACTCATTCTATAACTTTATTAATTTCTGGTGATGCGGATATTTTG
>JBDSEJ010000197.1:0-2407 GCA_039920105.1 Candidatus Nitrotoga sp.
CGCGATACACGTGGATTCATCTCAATGACCACCATATGCCCATTTTCGGGGTTAATAGCAAACTGCACGTTAGAACCACCCGTATCTACGCCAATTTCACGTAGAACCGCAATGCTCGCGTTGCGCATAATTTGATATTCTTTATCGGTCAGTGTTTGCGCTGGCGCCACAGTGATGGAGTCACCCGTATGCACGCCCATCGGGTCTAAATTTTCAATCGAACAGATAATTATGCAGTTGTCTGCACGGTCACGCACCACTTCCATTTCAAACTCTTTCCAGCCAAGCAGTGACTCTTCAATCAGCAACTCTTTAGTAGGGCTAGCCTCAAGACCGCGCTCACAAATCTCGACAAATTCTTCGCGATTGTAAGCAATACCGCCGCCCGAACCACCCATAGTAAAGGATGGACGGATCACCGTAGGGAAGCCCATCACCTGCTGCACCTGCAGAGCCTCCTCCAAACTATGCGCAATCGCCGAACGCGCCGACGCCAAGCCAATTCGCGTCATCGCCTGCTTAAATTTTTCACGGTCTTCCGCCATATCAATGGCTTCGCGCGACGCACCTATCATCTCTACGCCATACTTTTCCAGCACACCATACTTAGCCAAATCTAGCGCGCAATTCAAAGCGGTCTGTCCACCCATGGTCGGCAGAATAGCGTCCGGCCTTTCCTTGACAATTATTTGTTCCACTATCCGCCAAGTGATTGGTTCGATATAGGTAGCATCCGCCATGTTCGGATCGGTCATAATGGTGGCTGGATTCGAATTCACCAAAATTACGCGATAACCTTCTTCACGCAGTGCCTTACATGCCTGGACACCGGAATAATCAAATTCGCACGCCTGCCCGATGACAATTGGGCCAGCTCCGATGATCAGGATAGATTTTATGTCAGAACGTTTGGGCATATCAGGAACTCTTGCGCATCATCGCTATGAAGCGATCAAATAAATAATCCACATCATGTGGGCCGGGGCTGGCCTCAGGATGACCTTGAAAACAGAACGCAGGCTTATCGGTCAACTCAAAACCCTGTAACGTACCATCGAACAGAGATACATGTGACACACGCGCGTTCGCAGGCAGCGTAGTTATATCGACCGCAAAACCATGGTTCTGACTGGTAATCATCACGCGCTTACTTTGCATGTCCTGAACAGGGTGGTTTGCACCTCGATGCCCGAGTTTCATTTTCACCGTCTGGGCCCCCACTGCCAAGCTAAGAATCTGATGTCCTAGACAGATACCGAACAAAGGCATACCCGCATGTAAAAATTGCCGCGTTGCCGCAATAGCATAATCGCACGCCTCAGGATCACCCGGACCATTTGGCAATAACACACCGTCCGGCTCGAGCGCAAACACATCTGCCGCGCTAGTCTTGGCAGGTACGACCGTGATCCTGCAGCCGCGCTCTGCCAGTTTGCGCAGAATATTAAGCTTTGTACCAAAGTCATATGCCACCACATGAAACTCGGAATGCATATTACTACGGTAGCCATCCTTCAAATCCCACTCTCGCTGCGTCCAATCGTAACGTTTTTCGCAAGAGACATGCTGAGCCAAATCCATCCCGCCCAGCCCCACAAAGTCACGCGCCGCCTGTAGCGCCTCATCCTCGTCCATACCGGAGGCAATGCAGCCGTTCTGAGCCCCCTTTTCGCGCAAAATGCGCGTTAGCTTGCGGGTGTCAATGTCAGCAATCGCCACCACTTTATTGACTTTGAGGTAATCGGATAGAGATTGCGAGCTGCGCCAATTGCTCACCGTCAATGACAAATCACGGATCACCAGCCCACTGGCGAACACTTGACGCGATTCTCCGTCCTCAACGTTGACCCCCACATTGCCGACATGCGGATAAGTCAGAGTGACAATTTGTTTAAAGTAAGAAGGGTCAGTAAGAATTTCCTGGTAGCCGGTCATTGAGGTATTAAATACCACCTCGCCCATGCACATGCCAGAAACGCCAATGGCAGTACCACGAAACACCGTCCCATCGGCAAGCACAAGAATGGCAGGGTTCGTTTGAGACACCAAATACTCTCCAAGGCTAGCTACCAGCCTGAACGTTTCATAAATTCGCGTGATGATTGCGCAGGATTTTGCGAATTGAGGAAAATTTCACATCACCGCCAACCTTAACCTACTTGATTAGTCAGCCTTGTGAGCCCTCGGGTTACACATTCGAGGAAACAAAACCTTGCATGACAATCATCTAAAAATCAAAGACAGCACGCATCTATATTATGAAACATTCGGCTAACAGCTCAGATGACATTAAGAAGCGGGACGAACCGATCGCTCATCCCGCCATTACAATTTTTCAATTATACCTGATAGCGAGGGAGGTATCAAATACGATACTTAATCTGCCTGCTTAACTGAATTCGGAATT